>JAKUTA010000020.1 GCA_022447885.1 Candidatus Poseidoniales archaeon
CCCCCAATCGACCGTCACCGCCCCCCCGCCCCTCTTGCGCGAGGCGGCGGGGGTGGGCGTCCAGCTGGGCTGAAGCGCGTTCATCGACTCCAACGGGTAGCCATCCAGCGGGATGAGAACGGTTTCCGAGCCCGAGAGGTTGCGCTGGGAGAGGAGGCTCACACCCGCGACGCTGAGATCGCGGACCAGACCGGAGCCACCGTCGGATGGCGACAGTTCGATGGCAAGCAAGCCACCGGTCACGAAAGCCCTGTCTGGAATCAGCACATAATCCGTGACTGGCCCACCCACGCCACTGTACTGCCAACCTCGTAGCGGATCGGGTACATTCGACTGCCACGAACGGAACCCATCCTGCCATCCCAGTTGATTCCGCCCTTGGGAACCGCGGAACTCCCAGTCAGGCGTGCCGTCGTCGCCGACGTCGACGGTGACGTTGAGCGCCGGCTCGAGCATGCGCCCGTCCACTCGAAGACTCTCCAGCCAACCTCCTGGTTGCAGGAATATGTCGACATTGTAAGCAACCAGCGGTTTCACTCTCTGCACAGACTGGTTGTAGAGCGCGCTGTGATGGAAGGAGATGCCGCGTTCATTGGTGAGAGTGATGAGCACGCCCGCTCCGACACCGGTGATATCGAATGTGCGCATGGGCGCGTTGGCGTAGATCGGCGATCCGGTGATCGACTCGGTGACGATGCCGACATTGGTCACTCGCCCAGATGTACGATTGACGTTGAGGCCGCCAGACAACTGCCATCCGTTGGTGGTGTCATGGGCGTCGAAATGGCGAACTCCGCCGATACGGAGTTCCTGCACCCGCGGGGTCTGCTCCGGGTTGGTGGTCCCGAGCACCAGCTTGACGCGGACCTGGTCGGGAAGTGAACCCGGCAGTGGGGTCAGGGGGAAGGTCCCGTTGGCGTAGATTCCTCCGCTAGGACCGATGAGTTGGCCGTAGACGTAGGTGCCTTCGGGGACGATGGCCCGGATGTCCAGACTGCCCAGCCCACCCCTGTGGACGTCGATGAGGTCGGAGAGCCAGGTCCCCTCGGTCTTGAACCAGTCGACGTAGATGCCGACGTCGTCGAGATACCAGCCATCCGATTCGATGTAGGTGTCGGTGAAGAAGGAGAAGCGTAACTGGATGTTCTGCCCACCGTACTGGCTCACGTCCACCTCTTTGGTCACCCACGACTTGTTCACGTTAGCGGAGCCGCGCTGACCTTCGCAGGTCGGCTTGACGTTGTGGCCGTCGAACGCCCACAGGTTGTAGATCTCGCTCTGTCCGTTGAGCACTTGCAATGTGTCGTAGAAGTCGTAGGTCGCTTGAGCGTACGGTGTCCACGTCCGGCCGTCCGTGGAGACTGACAGGATGCCGCCGTCCCAGCCGGTCTCGGCGCAGATGAACGAGTTGAACGAGATGCGGGCGTGGCTGGCTGCCGGGATGAGCAGCGGTGGCGATGTGAGATGGGTCCAGCTGTTTGGCTGGTACAGCGTACTGTGGCCTATGCCGGCGATCTTCGTTCCCGAAGCCGGCTGGTCGGGTCCGTAGGTCGCGTTGGCGAGCCAGTCCTGGAACGACCAGCCGAGACCACGCACAGTATCTATGGTCCATCCAGCGGGCACGAGCGGCGCGTCCTCGAACGAGTCCCATGCGTAGGATGGTCCGTCAACACCCAGATTCGTGTGGTGCTGCCACTCGTCGACAGCAACACCGATGCCGGCGTGCATCGGGTTGCCCTGCGAGGCATTGGTGAAGTTGTAGTAGAGGTGAATGCGTTGATTGGCACCTGTGCCAGATACCACCTCGAGGTCGTCGATGAACACGCCTTCAGGAGGATCGATGGTGGTGCCACCGTAGCCAGAACCGGGGAAGCTGTCCGTGAGTACGCGGAAGCGTAGGAGGACCGAACTGTTGCCGGAGAGTGACTGTGGAAGTGGATGGCCGACGCGCTTCCAGCCGCGTGAATCATCGACGTAGACCTGCCCACCGATGAGCATCCCCGCGCCGGGTATTCCGCCGGGTTGGGTGATGCCGGTCCAAGCACCTGCGGCCGAGAGGTACTCGACGAAGTAATTGTCGAAGGTGTTCCCCTCAAGGTCGAAGTCGACGGCGTAGTTGAGCATGATCGGCCCGCTGGCATTCGAGAGATCGACCGTGAACACCAGCGAGGCGTTGGCGCCCTGCGCGTACTCGTCGGTGAGGTTGCCATGGAACCAGGTCCCGAGGTCCGCCCCGCGGTTGGTCAGGTTGACGTGGTCGAGGAACCATCCCGGTCGCTGCACGCTGCTGTTGACATCGGTCCAGACAACGAAGCGGAAGCGCAGTGAACTCGCATTGGCGACACCCTGCTGACTGTCGAGGTTGAAGTTGGCCGTCGTCCAGCGGGTGGCATCCGTTGAAGCCCATACCCTGAACCCCGGTCCTCCCGCACCCAGAGGGGCAGGAGCGCTCACATCGACGAGGTTGTTGTAGCCGTCATCGGGAACGATGTAGCGCCAGGTCTGGCCCTGGTCCGTGGACATCTCGACCCACGCGCCATCTGCGGAGCCGTTGGGCGCGTACGGGGTGTACATGTGCTCCCAGTGCCTGAAGGTGAGGTTCAGTTCGTTGATGACGCTGGGGACCGGGAAGTCGGGGCTCTCCAGCCAGGAGTGCACACCGTTCGGGAGCGCGCTGGCGGCTCTGGTGGCAGCGACGTAGCGACCATGTGCGGCGCCGATGGGGATCAGCCCACCGCTCGACTCTCGCCCGGTGCCGTTCACGACCCCGGGGATGCCGAGCATGTCGTGCACCTCCCATATCCCAGAGGTTCCACCCATGTCCCACCCGACCAGATCACGTTGCAGGGTCTCGAAGTCGTCGATGCGACCGACCGAGTGGTTGGCTTCGAGACTCAGCTCGCGACCGAAATGGAAGGTCGTCGTGTTCAGCGTCAGTCCCATGCTGAAGTTCAGTCCGCCCGGCTTGTCCGCCACCCACTCGATTCCCGTGCCGATGTCGCGCATCCCGTCCTCGCTCACCTCCAGCCAAGCGTCGAGCACCGTGTCGTTGAGTGGGATCTCGAAACCGTCCACCAAAGTGGTCCCGCCGTTGGGTGTGGGCACCTGCACAACTGATGGGCCAGACCAGTTGCTGAGGGCGGCACCGGCGAGCGGCAGCGCGGAAGAGAACAGCATGAGCGCTGTGAGCAGGAGCGGGAGTGCGGAACGGCGTTGACGCGACATGGCCCAGCCTCGGCAGCATCGTGAGCAGACAGACACTGTTTGAATCCATCCCGAGCAGGTTCGCGTCCGCATGCATCGACGTGTACGCTGCTGAAGCATTGATAGGATGTCGTCCGACAGGGAGGGGGGAATCGCGAGGAGATGTGCTTGAACCAACAGGAGGAAACACTGTCCGCTGCTCATCTGCAGGCGATTGAGAGCCAGTTGTTCGCGCTGGTTCGGCAGCAGGCGAAGCGCAACCATCCGGTCGAGTTGCCCCGGCCCGACTTCTGGGAACAGGTCTCCCTGCTGCTCCAGCACATCGAGGTGGAACTGACCGAACTGGGACGAACCGAAGGGTGGAGCGTGCGCGCCCAGAACCTGTCACGGCGCCAAGCCAACCTGCGCCGGGCGGTCTCGGACCTCACCCAGCATCGGCTGACCGCGTTCGTTCGCCATGCATCAGCGAGCAACCTCTCCGCTGCTCGGTTCGGAGATGCGGCGGCCGAACCGCACGCCGTGCTGTCTCCGCTCGACTGGACGCGTCACGCCAGCAGCGAGCGCGCATTCCACGATGGGCTGCAGGCGTTGATCGAGCGCTACAAGCACCAGGTCTCGTGGGCGGCCCTGCAACAAGGGATGGTCGCCGAGAACATGCCGACTATCACCCTCGAGGCGGGGTCCACCCAACTCGACGAGTTCATCGAAGGCGAAGGGGGCTTGACCGGAGAGGGTGCACCCCATGTCGCACCAGCGGACATGGAGCCGGAGCCGTTCATCGACCCGGACGAGGACGAGGAGGAGCGCATCGCCAGGACGAGTGACGGATGGCCGGCGAAGGTGCACATCGACGCCGCCAAGTTCGGGGAGCAGCAAGATGAGGAGAACGCATCCGATTCCTCTGGGAATGATGCCGAGGAGAGCCAAGAAGAGGTGGACTCCGTCGAGATGCTGAGAATACGCATGCTGACCGACCTGGCCGAGCCGATCCTCGATGCCGAGGGCAACGAACTCGAACTGATGCAGGGGGACATCGAGTTCTGCGACGCCACGATGGCCGAGGGACTGATCGCCGCCGGCTTCGCCGAAGACGCTTCACTGTGAGCGAATTCAGGTAGCGCTGCGCAGGGTGATCTCGATGGTCACCGTGTCGGGGATGTCGAGGGTGCGCACCACGCGTGCCAGCACCGCCTCGTCCTTCGTAGAGTTGATCTCCAACTCGATGAGTCGCTTGTGCACGCGCATCTCCCAGTGGTCGTACGTCTCGCTGCCCTCGCCGTCGGGTGATTTGCGGCAGGGGACGATCAGGCGGCGCGTGGGCATCGGGATCGGTCCGCGCAGCTTCACGCCCGTCGACTGCGAGATCTGCTTGATGCCCTGACAGACCTTGTCAAGGTGCTCGTGGTTCAAGCCGGTGAGTTTGATGGTGGTGATGGACATCGATGTCCACTCCCTCTTCCGCCGTCAGTGCCCGTGTGAGATTCACTTCTTCTCGATCTTAATGCAGACGCCGGCGGCGACGGTCTTGCCCATGTCGCGGATGGCGAAGCGGGACAACTCGGGGAAGGTGTCCATCTGCTCGATTGCCATCGGCTTGGTAGGTTGGAAGCGAACCATTGCAGCATCACCGGTGACAAGGAAGTCCGGGTTGGCGGTCTTCTCACCCTTCGCCGTCCGCTCGAGCAGTTCGACGAAGCGAACCGCCACCTGTGAGGTGTGTGCGTGGAACACCGGGGTGTAACCTGCGCCGATCGCCTTGGGGATCTCCATCAACTGGATCTGTCCGACGAAGGTCTCGTCGTGGCGCACGTAGGAGGGTTCGTTATCCGTGTAGCCACAGACATCGCCACGTCGAATCTCGTTGGCGGCGAGGCCACGGACGTTGAATCCGACGTTGTCGCCGGGCTCGGCCCTGTCGACCATGGTGTGGTGCATCTCGATGCTCTTGATCTCGGCGCTCTTCTGGCTGGGGTTGAACATGACCGTCTTCCCGGAGTTCAGCACGCCCGTCTCGACCTTACCGACCGGCACTGTGCCGATTCCACCGATCTTGTAGACGTCCTGGATCGGCAGGCGCAGCGGCTTGTCGACAGGCTTGTCGGGCATCTCGATGGCGTCAATCGCCTCGAACAGGGTCGGGCCGTCGTACCAACTCGAGTCGTCGCTGCGGTTGAACACGTTGCCACCTCCGAGCGCGCTGCACGGGATGAACGAGCAATCGTCAGGGTTGAAGCCAGCCATCCTGAGCAGGCTGCTGGTTTCCTCGACGACCTCGTTGAAGCGATCCTGACTCCAGTCGACACCGGGCATGTCCATCTTGTTGACGTTGATGATGAGTTCCTTGACCCCCAGCACGCGAGCGAGGAAGGTGTGCTCCTTGGTCTGCGGTTGCACCGAGTCGTTGGCGGCCACGCACAGCACCGCGGCGTCTGCCTGGCTGGTCCCGGTGATCATGTTCTTGACGAAGTCTCGGTGACCGGGCGCGTCGATGACCGTCCAGTAGTAGTTCGGTGTGAAGAACTTCTTGTGTGCGACATCGATGGTGATACCGCGTTCACGCTCTTCCTTGAGGTTGTCCATCACGTAGGCGAACCCGAATCCAGCCTTGCCGCGCTCGACTGCTTCCTTCTCGAACCCGTCGATGACGTGCTGTTCGATGTGGCCGCTGTCCAGCAACAACCGGCCGACGGTCGTTGACTTTCCGTGATCGACGTGTCCGATGAACACGATGTTCAGATGCGGCTTACTCCGGTCTTCCCACTTTGAACCCATTGATTCTCACTCCTACAAGCAAACCCGCCGACCCCCCTCCCCTATTTCAACCTCATGCCCGCACACGGGCGACCACGCGCCAGAGATTCGTGGCACTGAACGCAAATGGACATCACTTGTAGACGAGTTCGATGCGGAACTCATCGATCTCGGTGTCATGCTGCTCTTCGTTGACGATGTCGATCGTCCAGATGCCGTCGTAATACTGGCGGAAGTCTCCTGAACTCGATTGCATCAGCAAGCAGTAGTTGTCGTCCGCGCAGCCGCTGTAGTAACTGCTGCCGCGCTGGTCGTTGGTGATCGCCGAGGAGTTGCGCACATCCTCGTCGGTCTCGTTGTACGCATACAGGTTGAGTTCGTTGGCAGCAGGGATGCCGATGGTGTCGTCCTCTTGGGGATAGACGAGGTAGAAGTAGACCTTGGAGAGGCGATGGGGGCCGAGTGGCGGATAGTCGTAGATGGTCGGGAATGTCTTGGTGATCGTCGGTGCATTACCGGTGAGGTTGCGGTCGATGAGCAGGTCTCTCCAGCTGGCGCGGGCGTTCACGTGCACCCACATGTCCTCGCTCGCTGACATGCCGTTGTTGTCGGTGACGGTCAGTTGCACTCGCCACTCCCCTGCCGTGGTTGACCACTGGTAGGTCTCCCCGGTGGCATCCACGTCGTTGTCCACTTCGCCGTCGGAGTCGCTGTCGACCTCGATGTCCAGGTCCCATTCCCAAGCGGTGAGCCACGCTTCGTCGCTGCCCGCTTCGCTTTCGGACGCATCGAGGGTGACGGTCGTGGTCGGCTCGTAGACATCGTCGCTCTCGGCCATCTCGTCGCACAGCCAGATGAGGATGTAGGTTCCCGATGCGGATGGTTCGCCATCGTCGCAATCGTTCATCTTCGAGGCGGCGATTTCGGGAATCGGCTCGGAGGCGCCGGCGGGAACTATGGTGAGCGTCTTCTCGACCGTCGCCTCGAAGTCGCCGTCGGACACTTTGAGCTTCACCGTGTAGGTGCCGGACTGGCTGTAGGTGTGCGAGATCGCGGCACCAGTGCCGGTGCCGCCGTCGCCGAAGGTCCACGAGTAGGTGAGCGAGTCACCATCTGGGTCGGAGGCCGAGGCGGTGAAGTGCAATTCGTCCCCGGTGCGGTAGGTGCCGGTCTCCGTGATGTCGAACGATGCGGTGGGTGCCGAGTTGCCGCGGAAGGAGTCGAGACAACCGGCCAGCCCGGAAGCGGCGAGCAGCAGCGTGACGAGCAGCAGCGCGAGTGAGCGGTTCCCCTGCATCAGGAAGACAACGCCAGCCCGTCATCCATCAACCATTCGCCTGCGCGCGCAGTGTCAGAACGAGAACAGGGTGGCTTGGCGGTTGCCTTTGAGCAGGTCGTCCGCGCTCCAGCCGAACGCCTCGCTGATCCTCCCCAGCGCGGTGGCGATGCGTTTGGCGTAGAACTCCGGGTCGTAGTCCGTCTGCTCGACGCCGGTCTCTTCCTGCATCCAGGCCTCGATCGTCATGGGACTCTTCTTCCCGTCGGTGACCAGCCAGCCGACCTTCATTCCCGGTGTGAAGTTCAAGCCGGCGGCGATCCTCTGCTTGGCGGCGCGCACGAACGGGAGGCCGTCGGGATTGGTGTAGACGCGGGTGAAGTCGATGCTGCCATCCGCGTTGACTCGACCTTTGCAGGACCTGCTGATCACCAGGTCCGCAGGATCGACCTCGCGGGCGCGCACTCGCCCGATGAGTTTCAGGATGTGCTGAACCGCCTCATTCGATTCGCCATCGAGGATCAGTTCGAACATCTCGGTCATCACATCGGTGAGCAGGTTGAACGAATCGGACCTCCTGACCTCGTAGCCGCGCACGAGCATCTCGCTCCGCGGCCACACCTTGCGGCCGACGTAGCGCTTCTTGGCGCCGTGGCTGAAGAACACCGACAGACCGGCCTCGAACTCCAGTTCAGCACCTTCCACGCTGTACTTCTCAGCGAGTTCCTGACCGAATCCGATCAGTTCCGCACACGTCCGCTCCCACGCTTCCCGGTCGGCGCCCTCATCCGGCTCGACCGTGGGTGCTGACTCCGCTATCGGTGCGCTCACGAACACGGAATCTGTATCTGAGTAGACGACCGGGTGTCCTTCATCCTCGAGTTGCCCGATGATCTGCTTGATGTTCGAGCGCGCCCAGGCGGTGATGCTGGCACCGAGCTGCGGGTGGGTGAAGCGGTAGAAGTTCGAGGCGAACACGCCGTAGAACGAATTCATCAGGATCTTGACGGCGAACTGCATCTGGTCGTGGAACATCTCGGCTGACTCGTCTCCACTCTCTTGTGCATCGGCGAGCGCACGCTTGTGGATGGCCCGTTGTTCCATCAGGTGTTCCAGCAGTTGGGGAACGAGGCCGCGGCGGGAGGTGGCTGGGAGGAAGGAGGCGCCGAAGGGGGATTCGTGAATGCCCTCGGGAATCACCTCGTCGGGGCGCTTGCGCTCATCGATGCGGGTGGTGTAGCAGACGTTGTTGCTGATCATGATCGACGGGTACATCGACTTGAAGTCGAGCACGGCGACCCACGGTTGCAGGCCCGCTTCCACCTCGTGGACGTAGCCTCCCTCGATCTGCTTGCTCTTCCCACCCCTGTGGGTCCTGGGCACGGCCACTCCCTCACGGTCGGCCAAGCGGATGACCAGGCTGTCGATCCACTGGCTCGTCGTACCCGCGGTCGCCACCTCCAACGGAACTCGCGCCACCGCCGCCAACGCCTCCTTGCGCTCGACGGCGTGGATGTGACCGAGGATCTCCAGCGGCAGGATGGCGTCACGCAGGCAGTATTCCAGCACCAGGTCCGGATCCTTCGCCCACTCCTCGTCCATCTTGGACGCATCGACGTCGAGCTTGTGCAGGTCGTCGCGCTCGGGCCAGAGCAACTCGGCCACGAAGCGCAGCGTCTCCCGCTGCGGCCTGAGCGTCATCCGCGCCTGCCACCAGGCGTCGAGCACGCAACGGCCGTGCAGGCGCCATGTGCGCCGGGCGCTGTCCCTCTTCGGCAGCAGGCGTCCGCCGTCCGCGTCGAGAAGGGGAACTCGCCCCCAGCCGAACAATTCGGCTGCTGATTGGATGTCCGTGCCACGTGCGAGCGCCTTCATCCGCGATTCGATGCGCGGCAGGTCGAAGTTATCGATGTTGTAGCCGGTGATGATGTCCGGATCGGATTCGCGCACCAGACGGGTCAACCCTTCGAGGATCTCACGCTCGCTGCCGCGGAATGTGTGCTCGGTGCGCTCGTCTCCCCTCTGCACCACGGCCGCCGCGCACAGGATGGTCTCCTCGGCGATCGATGTCTCCAAGTCGAACGAGAACAACACGAACGGTGTCAGGAACGCCTCGCATCGGGTGATCTGGGCCAGGTTGCAACTGACGATCAGGTCCACCGGGTAGAGCCCCTCACCTCCAGACTCGCGGACGCGCTCAGCCGATTCCGTTCTGGCCTCATCTCCCCGATGAGTGTCTGGCAGAGTGGCCAACAATTCCTCAGGTGCATTGTCTGAAGCCCACAGCACCTCGGCATCGGCACGGATGTGCGGGCCGACATCGTTGTCGTAGAACAGCCGGTTGACGAACACTATGTCCGCACTGGTCGTCTCCCAGTCAGCCTCCAGTTTCTCGCGCACACGCGGTCCGGTGGTCATCGCCCACGGCTGGGTGATCTCCACTCGCCAATGGGGCTTGGTCCCGAGTTCGGTCCACTTCTCCTGTGGCTCGTGAACGCGTGTCACGCCGTTCGTCTGACGTACCCGCTCGAGTCGTTGCTCGATGTCCTCCGGGAGTTCGACTGTCGGCCGTCCGGGGACGGCTATCTCCAGGTAAGGTCGCATCCCATGGACCAGCAGCAGCACCGAGTGACCTTCACGAGCGCGGCACCAGAGTTCGACAACCGTCTCAGGTCCATCTTCGCCGGAGCGTGATCGATAACTGCCCTGCACGACGCAGCATTCGACGTTCGCCCGCACCGCCATTCCTGCCACCTTCGGCGCGCCCGTCTCAAAGACCCCACGGACGGTGAACGGAGGTTCGTCGTTCCGGAAATCAGGGTGGATGTGCGCGCGGCGCAACGGTTGATAACCGAGTGATGCCCATCACTATCCGTCCGCTGTATCGCTGACAGCGACGGTCTGCGGGATGTGCGCCCATGTCAGAAGAGGAGACCGGAATCGACTGGGATTCGCTCACGTTCAGTTTCACCCCTACCGACATGATGTATGTCGCCACCTGCAAACTAGGGGATGATTGGCAGCCGGGAGAGCTGCAGCCGTTCTCCGATATCAGCATCTCACCGGCGGCTGGCGTGCTCAATTACGGACAGGGGATCTTCGAGGGGATGAAGGCGCTGCGCAGCGTGAATGGAGGGATAGTCCTCTTCCGACCAGAGCGGAACGCCGAACGTTTCCAGAACGGAGCGGAACGGCTGGGCATGCCGCCGGTTCCGACGAGCATGTTCCTCGATGCGATCGAAGCGGCGGTCGGCAGCAACGCCAGATGGGTTCCACCAACGGGGCGCGGGGCGCTCTACGTGCGGCCGGTGCTGTGGGGCACGGGAGCGATTCTCGGGGTGGCTCCGTCGCCGGAATACACCTTCATCGTCTACGTCTGCCCTGTCGGGCCGTACTTCAAAGGGGGAATGCACCCGATCTCGCTCAAGGTCTCTGACGAGTTCCACCGCGCCTCTCCCGGTGGCTCAGGAGGGATCAAGGCGATCGGAAACTACGCGCCGGGAATGATGCCCAGCAAGGGGGCGAAAAACGAAGGATTCGCCGAGATCATCTACCTCGATTCCACCGAACACCGCTATATCGAGGAGGTCGGTGCTGCCAATTTCTTCTGTGTCAAGGATGGAGTGATCCACACACCGATGCTCACCGGGACGATCCTGCCAGGGATCACACGAGCGAGCATCATCGATCTCGCCCGCGCCCGCGGCTACGAGGTCATCGAGCGCAAGGTCCCGATCAGCGAGGTGCTCGAGGCCGACGAGGCCTTCTGCGCCGGAACCGCCGCCGTCATCTCGCCCATCGGCACCATCTGCCACGGAGATGTGTGCACCATCTACTGCAACAACGAACTCGGCCCGGTGACGAAGGAGTTGTACGACGCGCTCACCGACATCCAATTGCAGGCCGCACCTGACGAGTTCGGATGGGTGCGCGCTGTTCCGGTATCCGAAATATCCGCGGAGTGAGCCAGATGACGCTGCACGTCTGCACCCACCCCATCGTCGAGCACAAACTCACGCGCCTCCGGGACGAGGACAGCCCGCCGGCGCTGTTCCGGCACCTCACCAGCGAGATCACGCAGGTGCTCATCGTCGAGGCGACCGCCGACCTCGAGACGATTCCCGAGATCCGCCGGACTCCGCTCGCCGACTTCGACGGGGCGCGGCTGGCCGACCGCATAGGGCTGGTTCCCATCCTGCGCGCCGGCCTGGGGATGGTCGAGGCGGCGCAGAACCTCATCCCGACCTCACGCGTGCTGCACATCGGGCTGTTCCGCGACGAGGACACGCTCGAGCCGGTCTACTACTACGACAAACTCCCCGAACCGCCCAATATCGACCTGGCACTGGTGCTCGACCCGATGCTCGCCACCGGCGGCTCGGCCATCGCCGCCATCTCTCGCCTCAAGGAGACGGGCATCGAGCGCATCCGCTTCATCGGACTGATCGCCGCGCCCGAAGGCGTGCAAGCGCTGGAAGAGGCGCACCCGGACGTCGACATCTGGCTCGCCTCGCTCGACGACCACCTCAACGAGGTGGGCTACATCGTTCCCGGCTTGGGCGATGCCGGTGACCGCATCATGGACACCTGAACTTCGGACGGTCGCTGGGTCGACCCAGACTTACTGCGGAATCATGGTGCATTACCGAGCAACATAGACCTGCACGCCGCAACGTGGGCAATGCTCCTGCTTCAAGAAGCCGCGCAGGTTTGCGCATTCGGGGCACCCTGACCACCCGCACCTCTGCACTCTCTCATCGGT
>JAKUTA010000200.1 GCA_022447885.1 Candidatus Poseidoniales archaeon
GCGAACGGCATCCCCGATTCGATCGACACATGAGCCGCCACTGCGAGCCGCTTCGCCTGACGCAGCAGGGTGCCGCGCATGTGACCGCGGCCGACGATCACGAGATGAGCCCGCGGATGGCTGTGGAGCACTGTCGGCATGGCGCGCAGGAGGGTCCTGAAACCCTTGCGCCCGACCAATCGACCGACCGCCAGGATCAGTGGCGTTTCCGTGCCGGGCAGACCCGCGAGCGCAATCTCGTCGGGCTCCCCGTAGCGCCGGCGCATCTTCTCATGTGCGAGCAGCGACTCCTCGTGGTCACGGTTCAGCGGGTGGAACATCTCGACGTCGACGCCCCAGCGCTCGACCTCGCAGCGCCAATCAGCGGGTGGATCATACCTCGCCTGGAAATCAGCCTTGGTCGCCTCCGAGTTGGCCACGCAAACCGTGCTTCCGCGCAGAGCAGCACGCTCGTATCTCGCGTAGTGCCTTGCAGTCAACAGGATGGCGAGATCGTTGGGGTTCTTCCACGTCGCCGACTCGCCGAACTTCGCCGCCCGTACCATCCCATCGCGCTCTCCCAGCCACGAGCCGTGCAACGAACTCACGATGGTGGGAATCTGTGCCTTCACCTTCTCGAACTGGGCGTCATCCCACGATATCATCGGGCAGTGCAGATGGACCGCATCCACCGGGTCATCGACGTGCAGCTGCAGAAGGTCGCGCAGCGCATGCTTGCCGTAGGAACGGGTGAACGCCATCGGCAGTTTCGCCCACTTCACCATGCGCACGCTGACGCCATGCTGGTGGGGGATCACGTTCGGGTTCCTACTCGCCTCGGCATCGCGCCGGGTGATCACCGTCACCCGATGCCCGAGTTTCACCAACGCGCCCGACAGGTGGAACACCGTCGAGCCCATGCCACCCCACCGCGGGGGGTATTCTCCTGACAGCATCGCGATGTGCATGCGAGCCTCTCCTGAGCCTGACATTCAGCCTTGGGCTGGCAACGGCTCGCACGTCCTTGTTTTCAAGCGATTCCTGCCCGGTCCATTCGATGGAGGGCTTCAAGTGAGCAACCGAAGTCGGCGAGGGCGGGAGATGCAGATGACAGACACGCTACCGGTTCACGTCACCGTGGTCATTCCGACGCGCAACGAGGAGAAGGCGATCGTCGCCACCATCGAGAGCGTACCCCACGACGGCTGGTGTGAGAAACTGGACTTCCTCGTCATCGACGGCAGTTCCACGGACCGCACGGTCGAGCTGGCGCAGAGCGTGGGCGCCACGACCTACATCGAACCGCGCAAGGGCTACGGGCGCGCATACCGCACGGGATTCGCAATGGCGCCGGGCGACATCATAGTCACCATGGACGCCGACTGCACCTACCCCGGCGAGGAGGTGCCCGGCCTGGTGAGGAAGTTGGTGGAAGAGGATCTTGAGTTCATCACCTGTGACCGGCTCAGGAAGGCTGAGGAAGGCTCGATGTCCGGCATGCACGGTTTCGGGAACTGGGCTCTGTCGTTCACCGCACGCATGCTGTTCTGGTATGGAATCCACGATTCACAGAGTGGGATGTGGGTGTTCCACAAGCGCATCATGGACAATCCGAAGATGCGGCCGACCAACGACGGGATGCCGCTGTCTGAAGAGATGAAGCTCAACGCGCGACGCTGCTACGGACGCAAGAAGGCGATCGAGATCTCCGTTCCTTACCGTCCACGGGTGGGTTCATCGGAGATCAACACCTGGGCTGATGGCCGGCGCAACCTCATCTTCCTGTATCTCAAGAGATTCGGGCTCAACCGCACACGCTCACCCTGGGGCCCGCTGGAAGAGTGATCCTGGGCGGTGTCCTCGGCTACACCCGATGTTGTCTGCTTCACCTCGGGGTTCTTTAGGCGGGCAATCCACTTGACATCAGGTGGAGCCTTGTCCCCGGACGAAAGCGAGTGTGCGGATGGCCGCCGGCGCTCGGTGCGAATCGGTGGAGCCGGAGGCTTCTGGGGCGATCGGGTGTACGCACCGGTCGAACTGCTGAAGCACGAACGGCTCGACTACATCATGCTCGACTACCTCGCTGAGTTGACGCTCTCGATCATGGCCAAACAGAAGGCGCGAGACGCCTCTGCTGGCTGGGCCACGGACCTGACAGACTGGCTGCGTGCCGGCGGGATGACGGAACTGCACGCTCAGGGAGTCAAACTGATCACAGATGCCGGGGGGGCGAATCCCGAGGCGTGCGCGCGCGCCGTGCTCGAGGTGGCGCGAGACAGCGGCTGGAACGAGTGCAAGGTGGCGATCGTCGTCGGAGATGACATCATGCCGCGACTACCGGTGTTGTTCGAACTCGACCACCCTCTGGAGCACATGGAGACCGGTGAGTCTCTGGCAGAGTCAGGAGAGCAGGTGATCGCTGCGAACGCCTACCTCGGTGCTGGACCGATAGCCGCCGCTCTGCAGGACGGGGCGGACATCGTGATCACCGGGCGAGTGGCGGACGCCAGCCTGCTCGTAGGTTGCATGGTGCACGCCGCAGGCTGGTCGGAGAACGCATTCGAACTCGGCCTGACTCGACAAGACCCGCTGACGGACTGGGCGCCCGCCGACGTCGATGACCCGCTCGAGGTGCTCGCCCAATGGACCGTCGCTGGCCATCTGATCGAGTGTGGAGCTCAGGTGACCGGAGGGAACTCGACCGACTGGGAGACGATTCCGGAACTCACGGACCTCGCACTGCCCGTGGCAGAAGTCGACGCGGACGGAACGGTGGTCATCACCCGCGCCAAGCGCGGAGGAGGCCGAGTGGACCGGCGCACTGTGGCCGAGCAGTTGGTGTATGAGATCGGGGACCCAGCAGCCTACATCACTCCAGACGTCATCATAGACATGCGCCAGATCACGCTTGAGGAGACAGGACCGGAACGGGTCACGGTGGCTGGCGCCCGCGGTGAGCCGCAGCCGGACGACCTCAAGGTGAGCGCGGCGGTCGAAGGCGGCTGGTTCGCATCATCCTCGCTGCTGGTGAGCGGCCCGAACGCCATCGAGCGCGCCGAGAACTGCGATGCGCTGCTGCGCGGGCGGTTGGCTGAGAACGAGGACCTGGTCATCCAGAGCGAGTTCATCGGTGCTGGCATCACGCTGCCACCCGGGGCCCCTCGCCGCAAGGAGATGATCGGCGATCCCCCCGAGGTGCTGTTGCGCTGGGCGGTGCGCAGTGATGACCGCGGACAGGTGGTTCGCTTCGGTCGC
>JAKUTA010000201.1 GCA_022447885.1 Candidatus Poseidoniales archaeon
ATTCACCCTCTAGTGCGAGTTCGAATTCCTCGTCGGTGATGTGCTCCCAGTTGCCATCTACGAGCACCTCTTCGAAGGTGGTGATGCACGCATCTACTTCGGCGAGGTCGAGCGGCCGCTCCGAATCTGGGTCCATGGCGCTGTAGAGCACCTTGAGCCGCTCCAGTTGGCCCAGTGAACTGTGATGGTCGAGCGCTTCGAGCATCGCGCAGACGCTCTTCAGGCCCTCTTGAATGAGTGGCGCGATCGCTGGCTCGGCGAACAGCCGCTCCTTCACCTCATGTCGGGGCATCGGAATGAAGTGGCTCTTTCCCACACCCATCTGACCGCCTCGGATGACGTCAGTCTACGGCGTACATGAGTTTGACCCCGTCGCTTCCACCGCGATTCATACCCCGCTGGAGGATAGATGAGCTGGCGAGCGCTATCGCTCTGCGGAGTAGAGCGGCTTGCGCCGCATCTCAAGCGCTATCGCTATTGCTGTTGGAAGTGCGATGCATACTGTTCGGCGTATTGTCGAGCTGTCTCCTCTGGGTATCCCTGAGCGATGAGCTGCTGGACGTAGGCCTCCATCGGATCCATGTCCTCGACACCGCCGAAGCCTTCGCTTGGTTCGCTACCACCCTTGCGCATGCGCAGCATGAACAGGGTTGCGAGAACGACGATCAGCAGAGCCAACGCACCGATTCCGGCATAGATGATCAAGGCTCCAAAGCCCTCTTCTCCATCACCCGTCTGGGTCTCTGCGCCAGTGCATCCTTCCGCCTTCGGGTCTGCGACGCACGGGTCCTCGTCCTGCACCGGCACCAGATTGATGTCGATGCGCTTCCACAGCACCCAGTTCTGCCCGTTGCCCTCGACGATCTTCACCCAGATGGTCTGCACCTGGCTCTGGTTGGTGTAGAGGTCCTCGAGCTTCAGGCCCATGCTGAACGTCGACACGCACTCAGAGGTGGCGGTGCTGGTGTCGCACAGGTTGTTGGTCGAGTTGTACTTGCCCAGATTCATCTGCTGGAACTTGTCGGCCAGCGTCTGGTTGAGCACGTCCGGGTTGAGCGAGATCTCGACGAGGATGTCGCCGTTCTCGCTGCCCGAGAGCACCGAGCCGTTCACGTAGACGTAGTCCCCTGTCTGGGTCGAGCCGTCGAGGGGCGTGCTGATCTGCACGTCTGGGGGTTCATCGCCCCAGTCCTCCGGAACGACGACGAAGAACATGTAGTTCTTGGCGCTCTCCCGGCCGGCCCGGTCGACCACGACCAGTTCGATGCGGATCGTGTTCTCGTTGAACCCTGACGGGTCAGCGGTCTGGTTCCAGAAGGTGTAGGTCCAGTCGCATCCCATCGCAGAGGTGCGCTCGAACTCGTGGTTCTGATCGGACACCGCGTTCCACGGGTAGTCGAACAGCACCTTCCACTTGTACAGCGTGATGCCGGTCTCGCCCGCGGGCGCGTCCGGGTCCTGCGAGGCGCAGGCGTCGAACTTCACCTTGACGTCGTTCGACGAGGATAGCTTGGCCAGATGGATCGGCCAGTCGACCGCTCCCACCGTCTTGGTGCCGTGGTCGCTGAGGCTGTCCGGATAGAACGGGTGCTCATCGACGGTGACAGTCGCCACAGGTGGTGAGGAGTCGGCGAGGATGTCGTTGGTGGACAGTTCGATGGTGGTGATGCGGGTGTGGCCCTCCGCGTCGTGCAGGAACAGCGTGATCGTCCAGACAGCGTCCTGACGGCAGCCGCTGGGGTCCTGGGTGTCGATGCGGCAGAAGGTGGCGGTGTGGCTCTCGTCAGCCCGGTGGGCGTAATCCTGGTTCGGGGTGAACAGGTTGCGCTCCCAGTCGGTTGCACCGCTGATGTGCCAATCGGCATCGAGCCCAGACACGGTTGAGTTGTACCCGAAGGTGAGCGCTGTGTTGCTCTTCATGTAGTATGTGAAGTCATAGACACCGTTGCCGTTCGCCTCTGTCGGAACCTCCTCGTTGATGGTAAGGTCCCAGCCCGCGCCGGCGATTCCGAAGCCGAGCGGATAGGGGGTCACCATGAACTTCAGCAGGTTCGAGCGCAGCGGTGCGGCGGTGCTTCCGAAGTCCTCGGACACCGATGGGTTCTCCACGTCGATGGTCGTCACGATCAGACCTCCACTACCGATGCCACAGGTGGCGAGCAGGGTCATCGTCGAGTCGTCGGCGTGCTGTATGATGCTGTGGAAGCGGCCCTGCTGCGTGTTGATCATCCCGCCACTGCAGGCGTTGGGCAACTTGTTGAGGCCGGTGGTCGCGGTTGACAGAGCAGCGTTGGCGACGTGGTCACCGTTGTTCATGCCGAGCCACGCGGTCGGCGAGACGTTCGCCAGCAGCGGGTGGTACGGGTCGATGATCGCCAGGTCGTCGTGCTCGATCTGCGTTCCCGCCGTGTCGCGGTTGAGGATGTCCATCTCGTAGAGCAGCTTGCCCGCATCGCTGTCGGACTCAGCGTTCGGTCCGACGTGCATCTCGACGGTACCGCCCGCGAGCATGAAGTTCTCCAGCGTGTTCTGCAGGCCGGTCTCGCCCAGCTCCTGGTAGTAGGAGCCCCCGATGACGTTGGCATCGGTCTGCCACGGCAGCAGGATCTTCTGGTAGTGCGACAGCCAATCGTCATCGAAGTAGGTGCCCCAGTCAGCCTGACGGTACTGGGTGTAGGTCATCCCCATGGCATCGAGGTCCTGCTTCACCTTCTCCAGCCGGTTCTGGTCGGTGGTGCCGGACAGGATGGCGACATCGATGTTGTCGTAGAAGGTGATGGTGAAGTTGCGCACGTTGCCAGATGCTGTGCCATCGATCAGTTCAGCGTAGAACTCGATGTTGTAGGTGTGGCCGTCCTGCCAGCCGGTGTAGGGCTGGAAGGCGGCGTTGCTGCGAGCGTGCGGGGCCAACGTCTGCGGGCTGTTGGTCGAAGTCTGCGGCGTCTCCGCGATGCCGGTGCCGACATCGGTTATCTGCATGAAGACGTTGTAATCGCCTTCGAGAACGCCATTGATCAACTCCAGTTCGAACTGGTGCGTCTTGGCGTTGTCGATCGGATAAGCGCAAGGCATCGAGACATCCTCGACACAATCGAGCACGTTCGGACGCAACAGCGTCACATCGACTGACGCCACCTCGAAGATCACGCGCGACAGGTTGTTGCCGAGCGTCACCTCGGCTACATTGGTCCAGTCGTTGCCCGCGGTCACGTTGTCGAAGATGCTCATCACA
>JAKUTA010000202.1 GCA_022447885.1 Candidatus Poseidoniales archaeon
AGTCGCCTTCGGGCACCTGACCGCGACGAGAGGTGATCTTCTTGTTCTCCAGGTAGATGACCGGGTCGTCGTCGTCTATCGCAGACCGAAGAAGCCCCTTGGCGTCTGCCGGGTTGGACGGCGCAACCACCTTCAGCCCGGGAACGTGCGTGAAGAACGATTCAAGACTCCCCGAGTGCTGTGGACCCGAAGACCTAAGTACCCCGTCGGAGGCTCGAAGCACCAGTGGCACGCTTACCTGACCACCAAACATGTACCTGAACTTGGCCGCCTGGTTGACGATCTCGTCCATTGCTCCCATTGTGAATTCGACGAAACTCATCGACGCTACGGGACGGGTTCCCGTGACGGCCGCTCCGACGGCTGCTCCCAGAATCAGCGCTTCAGAGATCGGCATGTCGATGATTCGTTCGGGACCGAACTCGTCTAGGAGCCCTTTGAACTGACCGAAGTTCCCGCCCCAACCGATGTCTTCACCCATGATGATGACCGCAGGGTCCTCCCGCATGGCGGCGGTCATTGCCTCTATGGTCGCTTGCCCGAAGCTGATCGACCTCATTGCGCCTCTCCCTCCGCTTCGGTGAACACGTAGCGCATGGCGTCATCGGGATCAGGAAACTCGCTGGTCTCGGCGAAGGCCACCGCGTCGTCGACGAGCGCCTGGGCTGCCGTCCGTTCTGCATCCACCAACGCGTCATCGGCGAATCCGGCGGCTCTGAGTTCTGCTTCGAAATGGAGGATCGGGTCGCGCTGTAGTTGTTCTTCCACCTCGCTTCTTGTTCGGTACACCTGTGCGTCACCGACGTAGTGGCCGCCGATTCGGTAGGTATCGGCGACGATAAGAGATGGTCCCCCACCCCCTCTGGCTCTGGTGACCGCTTCGTCGGCGGCGCTTGCCACGGCCGGGAGGTCGTTTCCGTTAATACCTGTGCCGGGGATTCCGTACCCGATAGCGCGCTGGGAGAGGTCGTCGACTGAAGTGGTACGAGTTCTCGAGGTGAATTGCGCGTACTGATTGTTCTCGCAGACGAAGATGACGGGAAGTTTCTTTGTCGCACAGAAGTTCATCGATTCATGGAGGGTCCCCTTGTTGATCCCACCGTCGCCGAAGAAGCACACGGCAACCTGATCCGAGTTCCGATGCCGGATTGACATCGCCGCGCCGGTAGCTATCACGGTGCCTGCGGCCACAATGCCGTTGGCTCCAAGAACGCCCTTGGAGAAATCGGCGACGTGCATCGAGCCACCACGGCCTCTGCATACCCCGGTGACCTTCCCGTACAACTCTGCCATCAGTCCGTTGAGTTCCACACCCTTTGCGATGGCATGGCCGTGCCCTCGGTGAGTCGAGACGATGTAGTCATCCAACCGGAGTGCACTACAGACCCCGACGGCAATGGCCTCTTCACCGATGTAGGTATGGACGAATCCGGGGATCCTTCCGTTCAGGAAGAGGTCCTCAGTGGTGGTCTCGAAGGCACGGATCTGGAGAAGCGTCCGGTAGGCGGCAAGCAGGTCCTCACGATTATTGCCGTCGAGGGCCATGTCTGCGCCCCTCAGTTCCCTTGGTGCCAGGGGGCTGCGAATCGGTTTGTCATTGGGCCAGGTAGCCGCCGTCAACGGCGAGAATGTGCCCTGTGACCATCGACGACATCGTGGAGGCGAGGAAGATCGCCGGACCTACGATCTCGTCGGTTTGACCGAACCGCCCGAGGGGAGTTCGGTCCAGGAAGAACTGACCGAGTTCCGGTTCCTCCTCCCACTGTTGGCGAACGATCGTGGTTTCAAACTGCGCTGGCGCTAAAGCGTTTACCCGTACACCTGAGTGTGCCCACTCGATTGCCAAACTCCGTGTGAGTTGAACCACACCTCCTTTGCTTACCTGGTAGCCAACACTTCCCGGGTAACCAGCCAGCCCACCAACCGACGCGATGTTGACGATCGATCCGCGTCGGCGTTCGACCATCCTCGCGCCGACCTCCCTACACATCCGGAACGTACCGGTAAGGTTTATGTCGATCACCTCAGCCCAGAGCTCGTCCGGGTACTCGGTGGCGGTTCCGCGTGCGCCGATTCCGGCTGAGTTGACGAGCATGTCAACTGCGGTCTCCTCCTCAACCTCGGAAACGCAGCGGACCACTGCCTCCGGATCCGTCACGTCGAGAACAACTCTTCTGTAGTCGCCCTCGATACTGCTCGTCGCTGACTCCAATCCGGCACCGTCGCGGTCACAGAAGACAACTGAGGCCCCAGCTGTTGAGAGTGCGGTCGCGATGGCCAGCCCGAGGCCGCTGGCAGCGCCGGTGACAAGGGCGGTCCTTCCGGCAAGACCAGGTATCGCCCTCAGCCACTCAGAATGTTCTGCGGTGGAGTTCACGGCTGCGGAGGTTAGCGGCTGATAGTGGGTTATATAAAGAATTGCAGGTTGTCCATGGATGCAACTGAAACAGGACTATAGGAGTTCTGTTGAGTTCGGAGACTGTTCATACAGTTGAGTCCCGGGTAGTGGTGTAACGGCGGGAGGTCCGCCGGATGCGAGGGCCACCGCGTCAGCCTCTTGGACGTCCCACATGACGTACCGGGAGGAGAGCACGGTGGCCTCCACCAACATGGACGCTTTGGCGTGGTTACGCAAGCACCTTGACGGAGACGGCGATGATCTGTTGCGCGAGATGGTCGCGGAGTTCGCGGCCCGGTTGATGGCCGCTGAGGTCGATGTGCTCTGTGGCGCCGGCTGCAGGGATGCCTGTGCGGCCCGGGCCAGCAGCCGCAACGGGTACAGGGACCGTCGTTTCGATACCCGGGTGGGGACGATCGATCTGGCACTGTCGAAGCTGCGGGAGGGCTCGTATTTCTCGGACTGGCTCATAGAGCCGCGCCGCCGCGCCGAGAAGGCACTGGTGTCGGTCGTGGCCGACTGCTACCTGCGTGGGGTGTCGACGCGCCGAGTCGACAAACTTGTGAAGACCCTCGGCATCGAGGGCCTGTCAAAGTCCCAGGTGTCACGCATGGCCGCCGAACTCGATGAGGTCGTCGCCGAGTTCGCCAACCGGCCCCTGGATGCTGGTCCTTACACCTACCTGTGGCTCGACGCGATGACACAGAAGGTCCGAGAAGGCGGCCGCATCGTCAACGTCGCCGTCGTTGTCGCCGGCGGCGTCAACGCAGACGGACACCGGGAGATCCTCGGTGTGGACGTGATCACCTGCGAGGACGGCGCCGGCTGG
>JAKUTA010000203.1 GCA_022447885.1 Candidatus Poseidoniales archaeon
CGGTCCTGCCGCCGACCCAGTTTCCTGTGGCGAGTGCATGCATGATCTTCGAAGTGAGGACATCAGGTCGTAGACAACTGCCGATCTTCAACTCCCGCTTGCGGTTGTGATGCCGCTCCAGTTGGTACTTCAGGTCGCGGGCGAGCTGCTGCAGGCTGACCCGGAACAGGTCCTCGATGAGGTCTCCCGCCAGACGCACACGCTTGTTGGCGTAGTGATCCTTGTCGTTGGGGTCCTTGTCGGTGGTGGCCATCTCAAGCACCTGGCGCACGATGCGGCCGAGGAAAATCGCCTTCTTGTGGCGGAACTCCTCGAGTGTCCCGAGGTGCGGCAGCAACTCCTTGTCGAGCATGTTCTGGACTCGCTGCTGTCGGTACTCCTTCTGTTGGCCGGCCGCGAACTTCTTCTCCAGCCAGTTGAGGGCCTCTTCCTGCGTCTCGACTCCGTAGGCGTCCTTGGTGTCCGGATCGCGAACATGGTTGATGTTGGCAACGACGTACTTGAACGCGTCAGTGTGGGCGGAGATGGCAGTGAAGATTCCTTCGTCAGAGTTGATTCCCAGCGCTCGCATCAGCAGCACGACAGGGATCACCTGGGCGCCGGCACTGCTGATCTTGACCATCAGAAGACCATCCTTGCGCTTCTCCACGGTGAGGGGCTTGCGCACACCGTCTCTCTGGCTGAAGATCTTGGCCACCTCGGTCTTGCGCGTGTAGCGCTTGTTCATCTCCACAGTGACACGGTTCGGAGCGAGGTCCTCCATCGAGATGAGGACTCGCTCAGTCCCGTTGATGATGAAGTAACCACCAGGGTCGTACTGATCCTCGCCCTTGATCTGCAGCATCCTCATGTAGTGCTCGCGGTCCTCTTCGCTGGTGCTCGGTGAGAGGTTGCGCTTCAGGTCGATGTGCGAGGGGTGCATGTTGCAGCGACGGCTGCGCACCATGATCGGGATGTTGCCGACCTGCACCCTGTCCTCCATGATCGGGATGGGATCACCAGAAGCGTCGAAGTGGTCGTCACGGTGGATGATGAAGTCGAGGAAGACCGGGCTCATGTAGGTCAGCTTGCGCAGGCGGCACTCCATCGGGCTGGCCGGATGCTCTGCCCCGTTCGCCTCACGGATGGTCGGGTTGCCGACTTCGATGTTCTTCATGCGGATGGTGATCTCGTTGTCGAGAACGTCCAGTTTGATCAGCCCACCCTCATCGTCCTCGACCAACTCGTCTGTTCCGATGCGGATGTTGCGCACGATCTGCTCGGTGCGTGACATCTTGCCGTCCCCATTGGGGATGCAGTCGTCGTATGAGGCGATCTGGTGGTTGACCAGGCTTCGCTCGCGAAAGAATGTCTCGATGATCTCCTTCATGCAATCTACCTCCTTCAGGTCCCCTCGACCACCAACCGATAGGCGAGATGCTTGCCCGCCGACGGGCTCCGTCTGATGATGCGGACCACACGGTTGGCCAGCCAGCCGGCCCTGAGCTCCGCATCCTGCTGTTCGTGGGTCTCCTTGAGCACCTGCACCGCGGGGTCCGTGATCAGGATCTTCGGCAGCAGTTCCTTCGCCAGTCGTTCAACGCCGTCCGCGTCCGTCTGTATGAGTTCCCAAGGTCTGAGGGCTTCCTTCTCCTCATCCTCGGGAATAAGTTCGTGATGAGGGACCAGCTCGTGGTTCAGCACGTTGAATCTGGTCTCACCCATCGGTATGTCGTCGTCATCTGCCACCTTGGTGGGAAGCGTGACACGCTTCGAACGACTGCGTCTCTTGGAGGCGGATTGCTCGCGAATGATACCCATCAGGCGTTCGAACGCATCACTACCCTCTTTGAGTTCGGACTTCGCGGATATCTCCTTGGCACTCATCATCTTGATCATGTCCATGTTGGCATCGTCCGCCAACTTGCTCGCGATCTCGGTTTCGACTCCGAGGTCGATCAGACGTCTTTTCGTTGATGATTTGATGGCCATGCTGGAACCCCCTGACCCCCTCCCGACCTCGGGCCTGTATCCCGCCTGGAGAGGCGGGCCCGGCAGGGTTCGAACCCGCGACTTGCCGGTTAAAAGCCGGCTGCTCTACCTGGCTGAGCTACAGGCCCAAAGTTGGTTTGGGCCACCCGCGGACCGGGGGGGGGTTCAAAAAGGATTCGGCATGGCTGGCGCTCGATTGGCGCCGTCTCGCCTAGGGGTTGGGGGCGAGTTCCCAAGTGCTCGTTCTGCCGACTTCAGCATAAAGGTAGCGGGGATAATCCCGCAGGCAATGCTCTAATCGAAGCAACAGCCCGCGAAGAAGCATGGGCGACCCTCGCTCCCGTGAACTGGAATTGCAGAGCCGTACTGCAGTTGAGTTGGTTTTCGAAGGGGTCGCCGCTCCGCCTTGCCGAGTGGCTGTTCCGGCGACGGTGTACCCGCCGCGAGAGGACACTGAACTGCTCGATGCGACTCTGGCGGAACTGAGAGTCGGCCCCGAGGCCCGCCTGCTCGAGATCGGTTGTGGCTGCGGAGCGGCTGCGATCGCCGCCGCGCTGCGCGGCATGCGCGTGGTCGCCTGTGACGTCAACCCGCTGGCGGTCGCAGCCAGCCGAGGGAACGCGGAGCGTGCCGGAGTCGGAGAGAGGCTCGACGTGCTCGAAGCGGGAATAGGCGAGGATGGATCCTGGCCAGACACCGTGGTGGGGTCGTTCGACGTCATCTGCTGGAACACCCCCTATCTCGATGATGGCGGGGCGAGAGACGAGCCTGGGGTCGCGGGGCCGGACGGGCTGGGGCCGCTCGAGGATGCTGGCCTGCTCGACCTTGCTGGAGAGGCGGGTTGGACAGGTACGCTGCTCTCCGCGCTCGTCTCCCGCCCGGATGTGCTCGCCGAAGGAGGGGTGGTGCTGCTCGTGCACGCGGACACGGCACGCGGAGAACTCGCCCAGACCCGCTGGCGTCGGATGGGCTTCGCTACTCGCGCGCTCGCGAGCGCGAGGCTAGGCGGGGACGAACGTCTGACCGCGTTCGCAGCTTGGATACCCTGGGGTGGACTGGCTCCTGAGTGGGCTGGGAAGGTCGGCTCGACCAATGCTCGACTGCTCAGGAGTGGAGCGGAGCCCGGGGGGCGTCTGTTCGCCGAGTCCCAGACAGAGGGCAGTGGTCAGCGCGACCGGAACTGGCTGATGCGGCCGGGTGACTTCGCCGGCTCATGGGCGTTGGACCCTGCGGATGCCAAACA
>JAKUTA010000204.1 GCA_022447885.1 Candidatus Poseidoniales archaeon
TTCCCACCCTCGTGCGCGGCAAGGATGACGTCATCATCTCCGACCAGCTCAACCACGGCTCGATCATCGATGGCGTGCGGCTCACCAAGGCGTCACGGGCGGTCTACCCGCACAATGACATGGCTGCGCTCGGCCAGGTGCTGCGTGACCACTCCAAGAGCGAGCGCAAGTTGATCATCACCGATGGGGTGTTCAGCATGGAGGGGGATAAGGCTCCGCTTGACGTGATCACCGCGCTCGCTGAGGAACATGACGCGATGGTGTTCGTCGACGATTGCCACGGCGAGGGGGTGCTCGGAGATGGTGGGCGTGGCATCGTCGACCATTTCGACCTGCAGGGGCGGGTCGATTTCGAGATCGGCTCGTTCTCCAAGGCGCTCGGTGTGCAGGGCGGCATCGTCGCTGGCTCCGAGCAGATACGCACTCACGCGTTGAATCACTCCCGCTCCTGGCTGCTCTCTGGAAGTCAGCCCCCGGGTGTGGCGGCGGCGCAGAAGGCGGCCATCGAGGTGCTGATGGAGGAGCCTGAGCACCATGCGCGGCTGTGGGCGAACACCGACCGCTTCCGCAAGGAGATGGAGTCCTTGGGATTCGACCTCGGACTTTCGACGACACCGATCATCCCGGTGATGTGCGGGGAGTCGGGGACTGCCAAGGCGCTGGCGAATTCTCTGCGATCAGCCGGCGTGCTGGCGAGCGCGATCGTCTTCCCGATGGTCGCCAGAGATGGTGCACGGGTGCGCAACCAGTTGTCAGCGGGGCTCTCCGACGAGCAGTTGGAAACGGTACTGATCGCCTACGAGGCGGCGGGTAAGGCTACGAAACTGATCTGATCAATCGGTCTGGACATCGACGGTGCCAAGGGCTTCGACAACCTCTTCGAGTTCGATCTCGTCTTCGTGCGATGTTGGCTTGACCTCCTCGGCGCCGAACGGGTTGCGACCGTCCTCGAGCATGGTCAGCATGCGCCAGCGAGGAGCCCACGAGAGGTGCACGTAGGTCGGTCCGGGGATGACGAGGATGAACCAGCCGACGAGTTCAGGGATGGGTGATGTGAACGACGACCAGTTGAGCAGCAGGATGGCGAAGCCGATGAACGGCATCGAGAACAGCAGCGTGCGCGGCGGTGAGATCGGAGGCCGGAGCACGACCTTGTTGATGAGCAGGGACATGTGAGCGACCAAGGCCAAGGCGAGCATCATCGTGAGACCGATGAAGCCGACATCGCGCAGCCAGGGCCAGGGATCCCAGCCACCTCCACCAATGCCGAAGTCGTAGGCGTTCCCGATTGGTCCGGCGACGGCCAGCGAGATGAGCAGCGCGTAGAGAGCACCGATGAAGGCTGGGTGGATCAGGTGCAGGGGGAACTGAGAGAACCGCTGGGAAAGCCCCCCGCCCTCGATGAGTTCCCTCTGCTCCTCATCGAGCCCTTCGAGGCGGCTGCGCCAACCCTCCATGACGAGCGCACGGGGCATCAATGCTTTATTTTTCACACCGGCTCAGTTCCCCTCATCCTCGGGTTCAGGGGGTGGTGTGCGTCCCTTCAACAGGCGGCGCAGCACCCCTTTCTGCGGCATCAGCTCGCCGGGAGTCGGCTCCTCCCAGACGCGACCCTCGATTTCCGAAGTTCCGTCCTCGCGCAGACGCGCTGACTCGAACGGGTCCTCACCACCCACGGGCCGTGCTTGGGCCTCCGCCAGCATCTGTGCTTGATTCGCCAGATTCAGCACACTTTCCATCCGCTCGCCCCCGATCCTTCCTTCAGGCCACCTGCCGAGAATCGGTCCATCCGAGTCACCCTCGTGGACAGGGGTCTCTGCGTCCAGAGTAGGGGTGCGGATCCACATACGGTCGTCAGGTTCCAGGACGAGCCAGTTCACCGGGTCGTCGAACCAGACCGCGACCCTGACGTTTCCGGTCGCCTCGTCGTTGTCGTGCCAAGGATGGCCGTCCTCCAAAGCGATCAGTTTGGCCGTGGTGTTCACCTTCCAGTCGGTCTGCACGAGCAGGCCCAACCACGCGAGAATCAGGAAAGCGAAGCAGAGGATGTTCAAGTTCCAGGCCGGTTGCAGCAAGATCACGAAGGCGATGCTGCCGAGCAGCAACGGGAGAGTGTAGTTGCCCTCGAGTTGCTTGCGCATGGCCGGCCAGCTGTCGTATTGGTCCACCAGCAGGTCGAATCCCTTGGGCGGGTCTGGCAGGTCCATCGGCAGCCGATGCGGGCGGGTCTGTCATCAAGTATGCTAATGCGCGACCAAGCCGGTCGCGTCCAGTCCCCAGATGAGCAGGACCATCAGGCCGGCGCCGATGAGCACCTGGAACAGCGCCTGCCTGCCGGTCTCGGCGTTGTGCACGTCGGGCAGCACGTCGACGGTCGCCACGTAGAGGAACGTGCCGCCGGCGAACAGGATGACCAATCCGAGCAGATGGGCATCGACATCACCGAGCAGATATGCGGTCAGGATGATCGTGATCGGTGTCGCCAGGCTGAACAGGGCGACGTCGCGCACCGCCTTGTTCCGGTCATGGCGCTCGTGCATGCTGAACACGCCCACGCTGAAGGCAGCCGGGATCTTGTGCGCCAGCACTGCGATGAACACCGACATGGTCAGCACCAGTGAGCCGGTGGAGACGGCAGCGCCGATCGCCACGCCATCCGTCAGCGCGTGCACGCTGAGCCCGATGACCACCGAATCAGCGTTCGCCGGATGGTGAACGTGGTCGTGTCCGTGGTCGTGTTCGTGGTCGTGGTGCTCCTCGTGGATGTCGTGGCCGAATCCGAGCGCTTCGAGCAGCAGCATGGCGAGGAAACCAGCGAGCACCGCGCCGCCGATGAGCAGCGGTTCGAGCTCTCCCTGCTCGGCGATGTCGAATCCCTTGGGGATGGCGACGAGCAGTGCCGATGCGAGCAGCACGCCGGCAGCCGATCCGTTCAGCCAAGTGAGCAGGTTCTGCTGGTCCGCGACCTTGCGCCAGAGGGGGATGGCGCCGGCGAGGAAGGCGGCGGCGAAGGTGACGGCAGCGAGCGCCAAGGGGCTTTCGAGCAGCACCATCAGGGCCGGGGAGAAAGGTGGAGATGATGAACAATGCCGTGGATTCCGGAGCCATCAGCAGACGTAGGGCATCAAATACTACGCGACGACGCCGGAGCCCATGCTTCCAGACACCCTGATGGACATGCAGCCTGAGGAATGCATCGCATATG
>JAKUTA010000205.1 GCA_022447885.1 Candidatus Poseidoniales archaeon
GTGATGGCGTCTGGGGAGTAGCCGTCGCCTCTGTCCGTCGTGCCTGACTCGCTGTCCATCCCGCTCACGAGCACCGAGTCGGCCACATCCGCCCACGTCGGCTGGCTCACCCTGCTCACGAGGTCCTCGCCGGGAGCCCACGCTCCGGCTCCGAGGTCGAATCGCTTGACCAGTTCCCGCTCCTCGCGGAACCGACCCCGTCCCGCCCCAACCAGACGCCTGCCTCCGCCGATGCCCTTGCCGGCGGTTCCCGCCAGCAGTTCATCCACCTCGATTCCCATGGTCGGCAACGCCTTGACGATCGTCCGCGGCTCGATTCCGTGCGCCTCGTTGTGCTGCTGCTGGCGCTGGCGGCGCTCGAGGGTCTGCGTGATGGCCGAGCGCATGGAATCGGACATCGAGTCGGCGTAGAGGATGACCTGGCCGTTCACGTTTCGAGAGGCGCGGCCGATGGTCTGCAGGAGAGAACGTTCGTTGCGGAGGAACCCCTGACGGTCGGCGTCGAAGATGGCGACCAGGGAGACCTCTGGGAGGTCCAGCCCTTCGCGGAGCAGGTTGATGCCGACGATGACGTCGATGTGGCCGATCCTCAGCGCCTTGATGATCTCCGAGCGTTCGATGGTGTCGATCTCCGAGTGCAGATGGTGTGCCTTGACTCCCATCCGCTGCAGGTATTCCGAGACCTCCTCGGCGAACTTGATGGTCAGCACGGTGACGAGCACCCGTTCATCCACCTCCACGCGGGCGTTGATCTCGTCGAGCAGGTCCTGCACCTGGCCCTCCGTGGGCCTGACCTCGATCTGTGGGTCGAGCAGGCCTGTGGGCCGGATCTCCATGCGGACGATGCCGTCGATGACCTCGAGCGATTCCAGCAGGCTCGCCCCCTTCACCGGGCTCGACAGCTCCGCTTCGTGCGCTCCTCCTCCACCAGCCACGTGCAGCAGGGAATCGGGCACCTCCTGGCCGGTCACCTCCGCCAGATGCCTCAGTTCGCGTTCACCCGGGGTTGCCGAGACATACATCATCTGGGGGACCAGACCTTGGAATTCGTCGATGCGCAGTGGGCGGTTGTCGAACGCTGACGGCAGCCTGAACCCATGCTCGATGAGGTTGGCCTTGCGCGAGTGGTCACCGGCGTGCATCCCCTGAAGTTGGGGCAGGGTGACATGGCTCTCATCCATGATCACGAGATAGTTCCGGGGGTCGCCGTGGAACTGTTTGGCGCAGGCGGCGAAGAAGTCCAGCAGGCAGTACGGGCGAACGCCGGCCGCGCGCCCGTCGAAGTGCCGCGAATAGTTCTCGATCGACTTGCAGTGTCCCGTCTCGCGCATCATCTCAAGATCGAATCTCGCCTTCGTCTCCAACCGGTGGGCCTCGAGTTCCCTGCCCTCCTTCTCGAAGAAGGATATCCTGTCCGCCAGTTCGTCCTCGATGTCCTCGAGCGCCTGCGCGAAGCGCTCGGGAGAAGTCATGAAGAACTCCTTCGGGTGCACCCATGCCTCGTCGAGTTCGTCCAGCGGCTCCCACGACACCGCCTCGCACACCTGGATGCGCTGCACGCCGTCGAGGTCGAAGCGGATCCTGAGCGGGTCGTCGCGGCTGGGCATCCAGACATCGACCACCTCTCCGCGGCACCTCACCTCGCCGCGGGTGATCTCACCGGTCACACGTCGGTATTGCAGCTCGACCAACTGCTTCACCAGGTCGAGCGGAACGATCTGCTGGCCGACGTGCACGCGGGCGTGTTGCTGCAGGAAGGTCTCGGGCGGATTGAGGCCGTAGATCGCTGACACCGTGCCGATGGCGATCACGTCGGGACGGCTGACCATCGAGGCGACGGTGGCGAACCGCTCCTGCTCGATGCGCTCGTTGAGCGACAGCTCCTTGTCGATGTACAGGTCCCGCTTCGGCAGATACGCCTCGGGCTGGTAGTAGTCGTAGTGGCTGACGAAGTACTCGACCGCGTTCTCTGGGAAGTAGCTCGACAACTCCTGCCATAGTTGGCGGGCGAGCGTCTTGTTGTGGCTGAGCACCAGCGTCGGCCGGTTCAACTGCTCGATCAGGTGCGCCATGGCGAACGTCTTGCCCGAGCCGGTGACGCCGAGGAGGATGCATCTCTCCTGTGAATTTTCCAATTGAGTTAAGAGTTCTCCAATTGCACTTTCTTGGTCGCCAGCCGGCTCGTATTCGGCGTGTAGACGGAAGCGGGATTCTGCCGGGTCCAGCCGTCCGGCGATGGCGCCAGCCAACGCCTTCGACAGGTCGAACGGGTCGCTCGCATCACTGCGCAGGTCCACCATGTCCTTCCTCCGGGCGCTGGCGCTGAGGGCGTCCGCCCTTCAACTCACGGTAGTCTACGGCGTATGTGGTCATGGGTGGTAGAGACCACCGTTCACGTGCACCACTGCTCCGGTCAGGTATGACGAGTCTGCACCGACGAGAAATGACACGACCCCCGCCACCTCATCGGGAGTTCCGAGCCGTCCCATCGGGATTCCCTGCATCCTGCGCTCTCGCTCCTCGGGGCTGTCGTCCCCGACGATCGCCGTGTCGATGGCCCCTGGCGCCACCACGTTCACTCGTTGCCCGGAACCCGCAACATCCAGGGCGAGAGATATGGCCCATGCGTGAAGCGCCCCCTTGCTCGCCGCATAGTCATCTCCATGCCCGCTTCCCTTGATACCCAGTTGGCTCCCGATGGCGACGATGCGGGCATCATCCACGAGGTGGGCGGAGAGCGCCTTCCATACGAGGAACGCGCCGGTGAAGTTGACCGCCATCGTCCGCTCCATCGCCTCAGGTGAGAGTTCGCTCGCCGGCGAACGCTCGTACATCCCGTGGTTGAGCACCAGCACGTCGACCCCACGCTTCACCCATGGATGGTCAGCCAGCACCATCACCTCGGATGCGTCACCGCAGTCGACCTTGGCAGCGAAGCAGTCGTGATCTTTCTCCTTGAGTTCGGCGATGACCTCCTCGGCCGCCTGGCTGTTGGTGTGGTATGTCAGCAGCACGCGATAGCCTTCATGAGCCAGTCGCCTCGAAATCGCAGCACCGATGCCACGACCACCCCCGGTCACCACAGCGAGTCCGACCATCAGATCACCATTCCTGCGAGCAGCACCCAGCCGGTGAGCACGCTGGTGCGGAAGAACGTTGTCTGGAAGTCCGGGAGTGAATCC
>JAKUTA010000206.1 GCA_022447885.1 Candidatus Poseidoniales archaeon
TCAAGGCACTGCTCCTCATCGGCGCCTTGGCACTGGTCGGGCTCACCATCCAGGAGCCGAACAACACGGACTGGATCTACGCCCTCGTCGCCGTCTCCTGCCTGCTCGGATTCCTGTTCGTGATGCCCATCGGCGGCGCCGACATGCCAGTGGTGGTGTCACTGCTGAACTCGCTCTCGGGAATCGCAGCCGCCTTCACCGGCTTCGTCATCGGCAACAACGTGCTCATCATCGCCGGCTCGATGGTCGGCGCCGCCGGCCTCGTGCTCACCTTCGTCATGTGCAAGGCGATGAACCGCACCTTGCCGGCTGTGCTGTTCAAGTCGTTCGGCGGCGGGGGCCGGGAGAAGGGCACGCGCACCAAGGTCGGCAGCGACGCCGTGGAGGTCGCGATGGTCTGCGACGGCATCGCCAAGTGCATCATCGTGCCCGGATACGGGATGGCGGTCAGCCAGGCGCAGCACGCGGTGAAGGAGTTCGCAGACCTTCTGGAGGCGATGGATGTCGAGGTGAAGTACGGCATCCATCCGGTAGCGGGGCGCATGCCGGGCCACATGAACGTCCTGCTGGCAGAGGCGAACGTCCCCTACGAGCAGCTCATCGAGATGGACGACATCAACTCGGAGATGTCCGAGTGCGATGTCGTGCTGGTGGTGGGCGCCAACGACACCGTGAACCCGGTGGCGCGCAGCGGCGAAGGACCGCTCGGAGGCATGCCGATCATCGATGCCGACAAGGCACGGGTCGTGGTGTTCATCAAGCGCAGCCTGAGCGTCGGCTACGCCGGTGTGGACAACCCGTTGTTCTACGAGGACAGCACGATGATGCTGTTCGGTGACGGCAAGAAGATGATGGTCGAGTTGAACGCCGCCATCAAGGATCTCTGAAGCACTCACCAGCGAAGCAGGGCGCCGACCCCGTCGGTTTCATCCAGCACGCCCGGCTCATCGACGAATGCGACCTCGGTGCCGTAGTCCTGGGCGATCAGGACCAGCTGGTTGTGCATCTCGGCGCGTGCGACATCACCATCCCGTGGGTGCAGGATGAGTGTCTCGACGCGGCCCTGTTCGAACATCGCGCGCACCTCCTGCTCCCCGATTGTCGCCGGACCGCCGCGCATGACCCCCTCCTTCAGCCTTGACAGGAGGTCCACATCTTCGCGCTCCTCCGCCCGCAGGAAATGGGGCAGGGCCAACTCCAGCAGTTCACCCAACTCGCGCGGCTGATGTACCGACTGCACACCGACGAGCCGATCTTTGAGATGGGGTGGAAGGCTCTCGCCGAGCCGCGGTGCCAGTTCCTTGTCACCGAGGATGACGAGCCTCTCCGAGCGGTTCTCGCCGATGATGCGCACGAGGTCCTCGACCACCTTCTTCACCCAATGGCGCACCTCCCCCTCGCGGTTGCGTGCGTAGCGCTTCTGCGACCAACCTCCCTTCTTCACTCGATTCTTGATGTCCACTCGGCCAGTGTGGCGGGTCTCGGGGAGGCCGGCGGTGACGGTTACCAGGCGGACCCGTGAATGGTCGATGAAGACGATCGAGAAGGTCTCCCAGTCGTCCCACACCTCTGCCAGCGGCAGCAGATGGGGCAGGCTCCCGAACACGACCCGTTCGCGCATGCGAACGGCGACTTCGATGGCCTCGGCAAGGTCGACCGAGGGGCAGACGTAGGCGATTCCCGTGCCGTGCTGACCCATGCGTGACAACAGCTTGGCCGCGGTCTCGATGGCCTCATCCAACGGTTGCGAAAGTCGCTTGTCACCACGAACGGCTAGACGCAGACGACGACAGCGGCTCTCCAGCCTCCTCTCGACGTGCCGGCCCAGTCGCAGCACGACCGTGAGCACCAGGCTCTCTGGGTCGTCGAGGTCGGCGAGGCGGCGCATCAGTTCCTGCAAATCCGACATCGTGATGTCCACCCCTCATGGGGGAACAAGGGCAGTCGCATTTCAAGCAGTCCGTCGATGCTCTGGGACGTTTCAGGGGTCAGGCTGGTCGGCGCAGCGGGCGAGCGCCTCCGCCGACAATCGTTATGAGTCGACCGTAGGTCGATTTCGCCATGGGTCCAGCCGTGCGTTTCTCCGTCGGTCAGGTTGCTGCAGCACTCGCCCTGCTGCTGATGCTTGTAGGCAGCGCGCTCGCCTACTCGGCCGGTCCGCCCGAATCGAACGCCGCCGGTGACTCGACGGCCACCTACGGATGCACGTGCCACGGCGCCGGCGCACCCCCGGTAGGCACACCCTCGACCGAGGTGGTCGTCTCGATCTCAGGTGTTCCTCATTCCTACGATAACGGCACCGCCTACAATTTCACCATCAAGGTCCAGCATTCCTCGAACACTGACGGCGGCTTCCTGCTCTCCTCCGGCGGCGTCGGCACCTTCTCGTGGCTCGAGGATGCCGGCATCCGACCCGCCGACGGCAGCGACGAGCCGACCAGCGCGACCAACACGAGCGCCAACATCTCGCATTCCGAAACGGGGAATCCTGCGGAGTGGACGTTCATCTGGACGGCCCCGAGCACGGATGAGGGCCCCGTGTCCTTCTGGCTGGCCGGTAACTCGGTGGATGGAGGTGGAGCGAACGACGACAGCGACCACTGGAATTTGCTCTCTTTCGTCGTGAACGAGCCCGGAGCGACCGATGCGCAGTCGGAGCAGGGCCTGGCCACCCGGGTGATCAGCGTGGGGGACTACGACAGCCTGTTCGTGAGTGAGGAGGACCCCGAACAGTTGGAGCGAGAGCGGCAGGCGGAACTTGCCGACGGTGTCTTCTCAACCGGGAACACGCTCTATTTCACGTCACTGTTGGCGCTGATCATCGGGGCGGTGTTCCAGCGGGAGTTCCTGGAGCGCAAGCGTGGAGAAGGGCCGCCGTGGCTTCCCAAGGAGCTCGCCTATCCCCAGGGTCTCCGGAGGGGGATTACCGCTGCCTTGTTCTTCCTGCTGGGTCTCTATTGGATGTCCAACGATGAGCCCACTTACATGACCGGGCCTGCCATCTTCGTCGGCTTCTGGGCCGCTTACGGCGTCTACCGCACCGCCAGAGCGACACGACAGCAGCCGACCGAGCCCGAGATCGCCTGAGAGACTCCGTGATCCGCCGGCCTGGCCGAGAATGGCTCGGCGCCAAAGCCATGAGACGATTGAGAGTGGGGAAGGTCGTGGAGCAAACG
>JAKUTA010000207.1 GCA_022447885.1 Candidatus Poseidoniales archaeon
CAGCGGCATCGTCACCCGCGACCGGTGTGGCGTCATCGGGTATGGTGACGCGGTAGAGGATGCTGACGATGTGCTTGCGCGGGTCGCGCTCAGGGTCGCCGCGTACCGTCACCAAACGTGGGTCGTGACCGATGACTCCGGTTTCTTCGACGAGTTCGCGCAGAACCGCCACCTCGGGGTCCTCACCCTCGTCGACGAACCCGCCTGGGAATGCCAGGCTGCCCTTCCACGGCTCCCGCCCCCGCCGTATGAGCAGCAGTTCCAGCCCGGAATCAGTCATTCTGAGCGCCGCCGCATCGACCGCCAGGGCCGGGTTGCGGTAGCCATCCTTACCACACGTCGGACAGGTCTCATCCATTGTCTCAGCCACCGTAACGACGCTTGCGCTTCTGGTAGGAGTCGATCGCCTCGTAGAGGTGCTGGCGGGAGAACGACGGCCAGTGCACATCGGTGAAGTGCAGTTCAGCGTAGGCTATCTGCCACAGCAGGAAGTTGGAGATGCGCTCCTCTCCGCTGGTGCGGATGACCAGGTCGGGGTCCGGCAGGTCCGCCGTGTAGAGTCGTTTGGAGATCTCCGAGGTGTCGATGGAATCGATGTCCAGCTCTCCCTTGGCGTGGTCCTCTGCCACACTACGGACCGCATCGACGATCTCCTCGCGACCGCCGTAGGCGAGGCAGATCGTGAACAGGAAATCGGTGTATGAAGCCGTGCGTGACTCGGCGAGTGAAATCGCTTCACGGACACGTTCCGGCAGCAGTTCGAGTCTCCCGACAGCCTGAACCTTGACACCACGTTCGTGAATCTGCGGATCTTCGCTTATCTCATGGAATCCGGATACATACAGGTCGTAGAGTGAATCCAGTTCATCTGGTTCTCGTGTGCTGATGTTATCGGTGGAGAGGGCGTAGACGGTGAGGTAGGGAATGCCGAGATCCAGGATCCAATCCATCACCTCCTTCAGTTTCTCCTTGCCATGCCGGTGGCCGATCTCCCGCGCGATCTCCTGACTCCAGGCGAAGCGCCTGTTCCCATCCATGATGATCGAGACGTGCTCCGGGAGCGGATACGACTTCACGCGGTCCCTGAGCCTGTTCGTGCGGATGCGGTCAGTGCGTGAGATGAAGCTCCATGACAGCCGGGAATTGGCGATCTTGCGTGCCGGCCAATTGATGATCCTGAACTTCAGCAACCATTTGGCTGTCGCGTCGAGTGTACGTCCGATACGCCCCATGCGCTCACCTGCGCTCGGCACGAGCATCAACGCGCACTTGATGGAATCGGGTGTGGGAACTGTGCTTGGGGGGCGTCAATCGAATATCAGGTGGGCATCGGCCTCGATCTGCCTGCGTACCGCTGGTTTTGCATTCACGACGATGACCTCGCCGGCGTGCGGCCACACCGCAAGATCCGACTTCGAATTGCCAGCATAGCCGAATCCCTTCTCGCCGAAGCGCTCGACGAGGGCCGCCGCCTTGTTCTCGCCGGCGAGATTGGGCCCCAGATCGGTAGCCATCACATCATCGAAGATCCCGATGTGTCGAGCGATCTTCTCCGCCACCGGTCTGTCCGATGCGGTGCACAGGATGAGGATGCGGCCCCCCTCCTTCTGCTGCTTGAGCCAGCGCAGGAACTCCTCGTGGTAGGTGAGTTTCTCCGGGTCGAAGTTCAGTCTCTCCCCAAGGGTGCGTTTCCACACCGAGCGTCGTCCGCTGAACTCCTTGTACAACATCCATGGAACCAGCCAGGGGCGGATGAGCAGCACCCTGCTGATCGTCATGTAGGACATGTCGGTGAGGATGACGGTGCCATCGAGGTCGACGGCGAGCGGCAGGTCTGACATCTCCTCACCCGGCCTTGGGCGGTGTGCGGCACCTGTCAAACTTGGGGCGGCTTCTGAGGGGAGTGGCGCAACAGAGCAAATAGCGGGAGCCGCGAGCCGTGAACGAGGTGCGCCCCTGCCATCGCAGTTGAACATCGAGGTGCTCGCCGATGAGCCGTGGTTCCCAGCCGGTGTTGTCACCGAGGTCGAACCGGCCGCGGAGCAGGCACCAGCGGGCTTCGAGGCGTACAGGCTGCACGCTCGGTGGGGCAGCCAGTTGCTGCTCTGGCCAACAGGGGATTCGGACTCCCTCGACTGGTGGAAGGGGATGTTGCCGGTCGGAGGAGGAGGCGAGCGGTGGGGCGAGGCGCCGGAACTCGCTGGAGCGACCATCGAGCGCGTCGATGCCTGGGATGGGCGCTGCTGGCGCATCCGCGAGCGTGGGGGCAGGACGCTGCGTGTTCACTTCCTGCCACTCGACTCCTGCGGGCATGGAAGGAGATTGGCCGGACTCGCTTCGGAGGTGCTCGAAGCGGCCGTCGGTGGACTGCAGTGGAAGGGCCGCGATGTTCTGCTCATCTTTCGACAACAGCAGGGGGAGGCGGCGTCTGACCGCTTGACGGCAGCCATCGAGGAAGGTGACAATGCCGCTGCTGAGCAGGTCTGCCATGTAGCGGGTGAGACCCTCGGCAGGTTCCACTGCGACGCACTCGCTCGGTTGGCGCTTCCCAACGATGAGCGCCTCTGGAACGAGCGCCTGAAGCGATTGGAGGAGCAGATCGTCACGAACACGCTCTGGCGCGCACCCCATTCACGTGACACGCACGGCACCATCACGCACCGCAACTTCGGGCTCGAAGGTGTGCTGCTGCATGACGACGAGGAGCCGACCATCGCCAACTGCGCCGACGGCGTCGTCAACGCCATCCTGCCTCCCTACCAAGAGGTTCCGGCAGTTCGTGATCTTGCCGCCGGCTACCGCTCCATCTCCCGCATCCTGTCGGACTCCGACCAGCATGAGATACCTGCTGACCTCGAACTCAGGCTGCGCGGTGCGCTGTTCACCGGTTGGTGTGCCACCGAGCCACCCTCGCCACTCTCCGCGGCGGCAGTCGACGGACACAGGGGAGGTGTCGCAATCTGGGAGTACGAGCAGGTGCTCGAAGAGGTCGCCTGCGCGCTCGCCTGGCAGAAGGCGGTTCCGGCACGCCTGATCGACTGGCTGTCATTCGTTCCCCACCTGCAGACCTCG
>JAKUTA010000208.1 GCA_022447885.1 Candidatus Poseidoniales archaeon
CCATCGATGCGGTAGTGGGCGGCGCGAACCACGAGGTGGTTCAGAATTCCCCCTAGGAAGATGGTCGCGCTCAGGTAGATGGGGAGGTACATCCCGATGGCAACCGACATGACCGGGAGTCCGCGCCAGATGATGATGACGGCGATGAGCGCACCCAAGGCCAGCATCGGGTAGTTCACGGAGCCGCCGAACAATCCTTCGATGAGGGTGCCTATGATCTCCGCCTGAGGGGCTTCGAGTGCGTTGTCGCAGTTCGGGTCGTTAGGTAGCGGATTGGCCGCGCAGTAGGTAGGCGTGATGCGAAACGCTTCGTTGAGCACAGTCAGTGTGAGGGGAGCCACCATCGCTCCTACGAGCACCCCTACGAGTTCCGCGATTTGCTGCTTCCATGGAGTCGCTCCGAGAAGATGGCCGGTCTTCAGGTCCTGCATCACGTCGCCGGCTATCGCCGCGTTGACAGCAACGACCGAGGCGATGATGAGGGTTGCGAACATCAGGTCGTCCTGCTCCATCCCGAGGATCACCCCACCGACCAGCCAGACAATCAGGGAGGTAGCCATCAGGGTGGCGATGGTCATCCCGGACACAGGGGAGTTCGATGAGCCCACCACACCGGCGATGTAGCCCGCGACTGCGGAGAAGAAGAAGGCGGTGACGGCCAGGAAGATGGCACCCACGATGGCGAGCAGGAGGGAACCGGTCTTCCACCAGTAGAAGAAGAACGTGAGCACGCCGATGATGATGAGCCCGATGAACGCACGTTTCATCGGGATGTCCCGTTCAGTCCGGGGAATCTCCTCTGAACTGGAATCCAGATCCGCCCTGATAGCCTTCATGAGGCCACTGCCAATCGAGTTTCGCATGGCGATCAGGGTCCACAGCCCCCCCACGACCATGCATCCGACTCCGACGAAGCGGATGTGAGTCGCCCACAGTGTCTTGAATCCGTGTGCGATGTCCTCATCTGCGGGCCAACCGTGGATGAGGCCGTATATCGGTGTCAGGATGAAAACACCTAGGAAGGCTCCGAAGAAGATGTACGAAGCGATGCGCAGCCCCACGATGTATCCCACGGCGACGAGGGAAAGCGAGAAATCCAACGACGCGTAGATTCTGGTTCCCAGCACCTCGAAGGCTCCTTCGACCTTGGACTGTGTGAGCTTGAATCCTTTGACGAACCAACCGTAGATGGCGCCGAGTCCGAGGGCATAGAGGATGACGATCAGTGATGAACCACCCCTCTCCCCCGCAATCAAAACCTCTTCACATGCGATTCCCTCGGGGTAGAGCAGTGCCTCTTCGACGATGAACACCCTGCGCAGGGTAATCGTGAAGATGGTGCCCAGCACACCACCTAGACAAGCGACTATGAATGTCGTAAGTGTGTCCATCTCACGCCCCATCACCAACAGCGCCGGCATGGTGAAGATGACACCTGCAGCCAGGCTCTCGCCCGCCGAGGTCATCGTCTGAACGATGTTGTTCTCGAGGATGTTCACGTTCTTGAAGCGCAGCAGGCGCAAGGTGAGCATGGACATCACCGCCGCGGGGATGGATGCGGACACCGTCATGCCGATGTACAGTCCGAGGTAGGTGTTGGCCGCCGTCATCAGCGCTCCGAGGATGACCCCCAGCACCAGAGCTCGAACGGTCAACTCCGGCAGGGTGATGTCTGCACTGATGTAGGGCCTGTGACCCGTCATCGGCCAAGGCACCCCTGTTCAGGCTGTCAACTATGCGGCTCAGATTGAGGCTGTTCTCCCAGCGGGTTATCCCACCTGTGAAATCAAATACGAACCTGAGCATACTACGAGTCGGGTGTAATGGTGTCAGTGTCCCTCGAAGGGGAGGTTGAACCTGTCGAGCAGCTCGACCATGATTGGCACTTCATGTCGCGCGCGGACACATTCGATGTCCTAGCGACGCACTCCAATGGGTTATCAACGACTGAGGCGGAACTCCGTCAATTGAGATACGGCCTGAACAAGCTCAAGGCGCCGACCCCAGTCCATCCGTTCTGGAAACTGCTGGCACAATTCCGTGACCCGATGGTCTACCTGCTGCTGGCTGCGGCGATAATGGCGTTCGCGGTTAAGCCAGAAGACATCGGCACTCCGATCTTCATCTGCATCGCGCTTTCTCTCAATGGTGTGTTCTCATTCCTACAAGAGCGCAAGGCTGAGGAGGCCATGGAGTCACTCAAGAAGCTGCTCGTCAGCCACTGCATTGTTCTGCGCGACGGGATCGAGAATCGCTGCTCCACTGAAGAACTCGTTCCGGGTGATCTCGTTTGGCTGGAGGAGGGACTCAATGTCCCCGCTGATGTGCGACTGCTCGAGGTCCATCAACTGAACATCAACGAGGCCTCACTGACGGGAGAGTCGCAGGTGACGCACAAACAGGTCGACACCGTTGCATCTGATGCGTTTCTACCCGAACAGTTGAACATGGCATTCATGGGAACCGTGGTCGCAAGTGGGCGTGGCCGCGGAGTGGTCGTGCGCACGGGAATGGAAACACAGCTGGGGGACATCGCCGCGGGCATCAGTGACGCCAAGAGTCCCAAAACCCCCCTCGAGATCAAACTGGAGTCACTGGGCAAATTCCTGGGCATCATCGCGGTGATGGCAGCAGCGTCACTGCTCTTGATGCACGTGACCATCGCGTTCGCGGAATCGGCTACGATGGACGAGATGAAGCAGGTCATAGCCGAACAGTTCCTGATCGCAGTAGCCATATTCGTCGCCATCGTTCCGGAAGGGTTGCCCATCATCCTAGTGATCACGCTGGCGCTCGGCATGCGCAACATGTCACGGAAGAATGCCATCGTACGGCGCATGAAGGTGGTCGAGACACTGGGGTCAACCACGGTCATATGTACGGACAAGACGGGAACTTTGACACGCAACGAGATGACCGTGAGGGCCTTCTTCGTCAACGACACTCTATACGGAGTCACTGGGGAAGGATTCGATCCGACGCGTGGTTCCTTGACACGAGATGGCAAAACCATCCCGGAGTGGGAACTCAACGAGTTGCACTCAGACCTCGGTGGCCGATTGGCCCTCAG
>JAKUTA010000209.1 GCA_022447885.1 Candidatus Poseidoniales archaeon
CCGTTCCGCCGAAGTCGATGGTCAGGTTGTGAGTTCCTCCTCCCATGCTGAAGGTGTGCTCACCCGTGTTCAGGGATCCGTTGAGCACGGAGCCGCGGATGTGCACCTCCTCGCCGGCGAAGTCGGCGGGACTCTGCATCAGTTCATCCACGCTGTACTGCGTCTGCGGCTCATTCCCGATCAGTATCATCCCCATCGCCGCCACGGCGAACAGGCCGACGACGAGCAGACGGGCGCGACGAGTCAATGCCATGTGTCTCAATCCGGCGGTGTGGCTGTGGATGAAGGAAGTTTCGTGGGGTGTCAGTGGGCATGGGCATGTCCGAAGTCGGGCTGGTCGAGCAACCACTCCCCCTCCATGACCGGTCCCTCGGTGCACGTCAGGCGGTCGCCGACCATGCACAGCCCGCACATAGCGATGCTGCACGGAAGGTAGCGTTCCATCGCCGCGTATCCGCGGATGCCGGCATCTCGGGCCATCTGCAGCACGGGCCTCATCATCGGTTCCGGGCCACAGGTGAACAGCAGAGTAGAGGCGACATCACAGCCGTCGAGGAGATCGGGAAGCACGTTGGTTGGGAACCCCTGTGTACCGAGACTGCCATCGTCGGTCGTAACCGTCAGGCTGTCGCACAGCCCCTCCATGCGTTCTATGAAATGCGCCTCCGCCTCGTTCTGGAAGCCCATCACCGCATCGATGGTCACCCGCTCTCCGTGCTTCATGCGCACACCCCGCGCCGCCATGTGCAAGGGGGTGGATCCGATCCCTCCTGACACCAGGATGAGCCGCTCACCGCTTCTGAGGGGTGGGAATGTGGTGCCGAACGGTCCGCGCAGGCCGAGCCAGTCGCCCACCTGGATGCGAGTCAACTCTCCGCTCTGCTTGCCGAGATCCTTGATGGTGAACCCGAGCAAGGCGGTCCCTGAACCGCCTGTGTCGGCCTCCGTCGCGGCGTCGACTCCGGTCTGGTCGAGGCGGATGTCACCCACGCTGTACGGCTTCTCGCTGTGGTGGTGCGGTTGGTCCATGTCCCCGCTCGAGTCGTAGGGGTTCCAGCACATCCAGTACTGCCCCGGCTGGTAGTCATGCGCTAGTTCAGCAGGCACGCGCACCCACACCGTCACCACCGCCTCCGCTTCCGCGTCCACCGCCATCACGGGCACCGGTGTCGGCGCGGCGATCATTCCCCGCTGGCTGTAGGCGGCGCTCAGGCGGGCGCAGCAGGCGGCGGCGAGCCTGTCGAGGTCGAATCCCTGTGGACGCTCACGGGGAGAGGCACGAGGCCGGCTCACGAGAGCCCCTCCAACGAGTCGAGTGCGATCCCCTTCATGGCGTCGAGGTCGGCGTATCCCTGCGTCTCCATGAACTCGACGAGTTCGTCGTGGATGCGGTCGAACACCGCGGCGTCCTCCCAGATGAGCGCGCTGCCGATCTGCACCGCGCTGGCTCCGAGTTGGATGAAGCGAGCGACGTCGAGCGCCGTCGTGATGCCGCCGATGCCGAGGATGGGTGCGTCGGGCAGCTCGCCGCGTTGCATGGCCAGCGAGATCTCAGCCACCTTGCGCTGGGCCACGGGCCGCACAGCGGGACCGCTCATGCCGCACAGCAGGTTGCCGATCACCGGTCTTCCTACGTGTGGGTCGACCTCGAGCGCCGAGATGGTGTTGATGAGCGACAGGCCATCAGCGCCGCCCTTGAACGCCGCGGTGGCGTCTTCGACGATGTTCGTCGTGTTCGGTGAGAGTTTGGCGTAGAGCGGCACATCTACCGCGTCGCGAACGGCCGACACCACCTCTTGGATGAGTTCCGGTTGCTGGCCGATGATCAGGGCTCGGCTGCCTGGCTTGGCGTGCGGACAGGAGAGATTGAGTTCGAGAGAGCCCGCCCCGGCAGCCACGAGTTTCTGCGCCACCAGCGCATACTCTTCTGCATCTCCGCCGAAGATGGAGACCAGCAGCGGCTTGCTGAATGTCTCTTCCTGCAGAAGTTGGGCGAACGCGTCCGCCCCGGGATTGGGCAGTCCCATGGCGTTGAGCACCACGCCTTCCGCCGCTTCCACGCACACCGGTCCCGGATACATCTCACGCGGTTCAGGCCCGATGCTCTTGCTCACGAGACCCCCGCAGGCGGTGGCGGCCACCCTGTGCAGGGCTGCCGCGTTGCCTCCTTGGATCCCGCTGGCCAACATCAACGGGTTGGGCATCTCAAGACCGGGCAGTGACACCCCGAGATTCGCCATCCTTCCCGCCCTGCCGTCCGGCCGGCACTCTTCAAGCGTTCCGTCCGACTCGCACACACGATGACCCCCGAGTCCTCCTCGCTCGCTGAAGCTGCTCGGCGGCTGTTGCGTACCGACGGTTGCACGCTCGAGGTTCCTTCCAGGATGCGTTCCGAAGCGGAGCGGCTGGCGCTGGCGATCTCCGACGCGCTGCCGAGCCTGCTGCGCGAACCTGTTGTGCTGTCTGATACCGATGCGGCGACTCCTTGGACATGGATCTGCATCCGTGCAGATGAGGGGCTGCTCGCTCGGCTTGGGGGGGATGAACCAGGGCTGGAGGCTTGCTGGGTTCCCGATGCGAGTGACCTCGACTTCCTCTGGGTCAGGTTCACTCGACTGGTGAACTCGCTGCTCGCGGCTGGCTATCCTGCCTGTGAGGGGTGTGCCGGGCCCGAGGCAGATGAGCCGTGGGACGAGCGAGTGCGGCGCGAGGCGTTCTCCTCCGAGAGTTGAATCTCATCTCTCATAGACCACTTCCATGGCCTCTCACGCCCGTACACACGGCTACGCGTGCGAGTGCAGCGGTCCCAGCGGCTCAATCGGGTCGGCGGCGGTGAAAGGGCGGATTAACCGGCTTCCCCAGCGGGGACGTAGTCCCCGGAGAGAATGACTCTCGACCTGACACTCGGCATTGTTTATCTAGGGCCGATAGACGGGCCGTGTTTCGCATGACTACAATGATGACAGCATACACTGATGATGGGAATCGATGCACTCACACACGCGAGCGCGTGTGCACAGCGACTCGAATGGAGCCGCTTGACAGGCTCCCTGTTCACGCCC
>JAKUTA010000021.1 GCA_022447885.1 Candidatus Poseidoniales archaeon
GCTCGACCGGCCACCTCGAACCGCACCTCCCGGTCGGGTGGACCTGCCGCCTTCGCCCGTTCCTTCATCCAGTCGTCTGACGCCATCGCTCACCCCTCCAAAGCCGCGCGGAGAATGTTCAGCACCGCATCTCTGCTCGCTCCTTCGATGCGCACGCGCTTGCGCCGGCTGCGATCTCCCTTCACCAGTGCGAGTGTGGCTGTGGTGCCGGCGAGTGTGGCGGTCAGCAGGTCGCACACCGCCTTGTTGGCAGCGCCCTTGCGCGGCCGGGCGCGCACCGCCACCTGCAGGGTGTCGCGCCAGGTGTTGAGGGCGACCACGGCATCACGCGATGATCCGGGAGTCACCTCGATGGCGAGCAGCAGGCTGCCGTCGGGCTCCTCTGTGAGCACCTCGTCCCACTCTTCCATGCTGGGCGCAGCCCATCCACACCCATCAGCGGAGCGGTCAATCCAGTGAGTGGCCGCCTTCCTCGAGCTGCTCATCGATGACGCGGTAGAGTTCCTCACGGCGCACCGGCTTGGGGACGAACGCGTCGCAGCCGGCCTCGAGCGCCTTGCGGCGGTCCTCCGGCGAGGAGAAGGCGGTCACCGCGATGATGCGGCTGTCGCGCACGAGCGGGTGGTCGCGTATGTTGGCGGTGAGTTGCAGTCCATCGGTCCACGGCAGCTGGATGTCCATGAAGATCAGTTCGTAATGACCGTCCTGCAGCGCCTCGAACGCCTGATTCGCATCCTCGGCGATGGTCACGTCGTCGATTCCCTTGCCGGCGAGCAACGCCTGCATCAGGCGGATGTTCACGTCGTTGTCCTCGACCACCAGTGCGCGCATCTCTCTCGGGGCAGGATTCGGGCGGCTCCAATTCAACCCTTTGCATCAGCGGGTGGGATGTGACGGCACTGAAAGCACGTTCAGAACATCTCGGACACGGAGGGCTGGCGACGTGATTCACAGCACCCCATAGGGGTGCTTGCCAACGCTTAAACACGGACCGCATAACGAGCGGCCGCTGAGGGTGCGTCATGGAGTTCGGGGGCGACATCTTCCAAGACCTCTACATCGAATTCATGTTCTGGTCGCTCATCGTCGGCGTCATCACCTTCGTATGGATGATTCACCACTCATTCGTCTATCGCACATCCGACGGCGACCTGTCCGGAAAGCGCCACCACCTGCGCACGCAACTCGACTCGCTGCGCCACGAGATGAAGCGAGCGGGCATGGATATGGAGTTCGAGATCGAGGAGGAGGAGGACAAACGGGCGTGGCCGAATGTGGACAACATCAAGGTCGGTGTTTTCCCGAAGGAGAACGACAACCTGAAACTCGAACTCTTCTGGACGATCATCCCCTTCATCCTCATCTGCTACCTCTGTTGGATCTCCTGGGCTCCGACCGACGCCATCTGGCCATCCGCCTACGAGTTGGAGGACGCTCACGAGGTAGGGGTGACGGGCCAGCAGTGGTTCTGGGACTTCGATTGCAAGGGGCTGACCTCCGACTTGTGCGATGTGGGTGTTGACAGCGATACCGGTCTGACCGTTCTGAGTCTGAAACTGGACGAGACCTATATCCTGAACCTCTCTTCGAGAGATGTGCTGCACGCGCCGAAGATCGTGCAGTATGGACTCACGGAAGATGCCGTGCCGGGGATGTACACCACGATCGTCTTCACGCCTTATGAGACGGGCAAGTACTTCCTCGACTGCGCCGAGTACTGTGGGGACGACCACGCCTACATGACGGCGATCATCGAGATACACACTTAGGGGGAAATGAGGATGCAGGTGCGCAACGTCTGGACCGTCCGTGCGATGGTGATCGTGGCGGTGCTGTTCGCCGCGCTGATGTTCTCCCCCGAGCACGACGCACGCCCGACGGGAATCAGCAGCGTGGACGACGGCTGTCGCTGCCACTCCCTGACCCCGAGCAATGAAGTGGTCGCGAGCATCACGCTGGCGAACGGCTCGGCGCTGCCGGAGAACTACGAACCGGGCGCCACCTACGCCCTGCTCATCTCGTTCAGCGGCGGACCAGCCGAGGACAACAATCCGGAGCGGGTGAACACTGGTGGATTCAACCTCGTTGCGAGCAAGGGAACTCTGACCCCGATAGACAACACGACGCAGATCTTCGCGGGTGAACTCACCCACACGGAGGCGGGCAACGACCAGCAGGCGTGGAATGCCAACTGGACGGCGCCGGACAGCGGTTCGGCCGTGCTGCGGCTGATGGTCAACTCGGTCAACGGTGACAACTCGGCGAGCAGCGACGACAGTTGGAACACGGTCAGTTACACGGTCTCGGGCGCGGGTGGCGAGGCCCCGACGATGAAGGCGAACGGCCTGACCGTGCTGTTCAGCGGCATCCTGCTGACAGCCATCCTGTTCGCCATCGCCCTCACTTACGTCTTCTACGTGCGCGACCCGGAGTCGTTCTCGTGGGCGCGCTTCAAGCCGTGGATCACCCACTGGCTGACCTCGACGGACCACAAGAGCGTCGGTACGCTCTACTTCGTCTCGGGGCTGTTCTTCCTCGGTGTCGGCGGCATCCTGGCGATGATGATACGGATCCAGTTGTCCTCGCCGGGCAACGACTTCCTCACCAAGGACGAGTACAACTCGTTCTTCACCCTGCACGGAACGGTGATGATCTTCCTGGCGGCGATGCCGCTCATAAACGGCTTCGCCAACTGGATCGTGCCACTCCAGATCGGTGCCAGGGACCTCTGCTTCCCACGACTCAACGCGATGTCGTTCTGGCTGCAGCCTGCCGGTGCCATCCTGTTGCTGACAGGCATGTTCAGCGGCATGGGTGCGGATGTCGGCTGGACCGGCTACCAGCCGATAACGTCCACGACGGACCATTACGGGGCGACCTTCTGGCTCGGCGGACAGGTCCTGCTGGTCGCCTCGTCGACCTTGACGGGAATCAACTTCATCGTGACGATCGCGACGATGCGGGCTCCGGGGATGGGCTGGATGCAGATGCCGCTGTTCACCTGGTCGATCCTCGTGTCGGTGATGATGCTGTTCATCTCCATCCCGACGTTCGGCATCGGGCTGATCGAAGCCTATCTCGATAGGACCATCTCGACGACGTTCTACAACACCGCAGCCGGAGGTGACCCGCTGCTGTGGAGCCACCTGTTCTGGTACTTCGGCCACCCTGAGGTGTACGTGGTGGTCGTACCCGCCTTCGGAGTCATATCCGAAGTGATCGCGACGAGCGCTCGGCGGACGATCTTCGGCTATCGCTCGATGGTCTACGCGCTGGCAGGAATCGGATTCGTCGCCTTCATCGTCTACGGACACCACATGCTCACCAGCGGGATGTCGCCGCTGCTCCGCTTCGTGGTCATGCTCACCACCATGCTGGTGGCAGTGCCGACCGGCATCAAAATTTTCAATTGGCTGAAGACGATGCATGGCGGATCGCTCGTTTACAGAACGCATACCCTGTGGGCGCTCGGCTTCCTGGTGACGTTCACCTTGGGTGGCATCTCGGGGATGTTCTTCCCAGCCATCGCCATGGACGTGCACCTGCACGAGACCTACTTCGTGGTCGCCCACTTCCACTACGTGCTGGTCGGCGGAACCCTGTTCGGCCTGTTCGCCGCCTTCTACTACTGGTATCCCAAGATCACGGGACGGATGATGAGCGAACGACTGGGGATCCTGCACTTCCTGACCGCCTTCATCTCCTACAATGGGGTGTTCTGGCCGATGCACAAACTCGGGCTGTTGGGGATGACCCGGCGGCATCACACCTACTACATCCGGGCAGATGAGTACAGCGACATCATCGGCACGCTGCCGCCTGAAGCAGCCCAGTGGAACTACTTCATCACGGTGTGCGCCTTCATTTTCTTCCTGTCCAACCTGATAATGGTGTACAACATCATCGCCTCGTGGCTGAATGGCCGCAAGGCGCCGGCCGACCCGTGGGGCGGCTGGTCATTCGAGTGGATGGTGTCCTCGCCTCCGCCGACGCCGAGCTTCGCTGAGATTCCGACGCTGCTGAACGCCAACCCGGACCATGAGCCGGGGAGGTTGACGGGGATGCTGGAACGGATCATGACTCCCGATCCGGGTGACGAAGGAGAGGAGGCGGGACATTGAGCGACGACCACGGATACCACCACGGCCCGCACGATTGGAGCCATGGTGCTCCGCACAACAGCTGGGCGCCGATCGTCATCAGCATCGGCTCGGGCGTGTTCCTGTTCTTCTTCGCCAAGGCGTTCACGATGAACGAAGGCATGAACGGATACATCTACGACAGCGCGCCGCTGCCGCTGGCCATCGCCGGACTGGCGATCATCTTCGCCGGCCTGATCTCCTGGTGGAAGCAGGACTTCTCCTTCGATGGCTCCTACGAGCCACAGGCGACGCATGGCAGCGCCCCGTTCTCCAACGTGGACATCCGCAAGGTCGGCATGTGGGTCTTCCTGATGTCTGAGATGATGATCTTCTCGTCACTGTTCTCCACCTACATCCGCTACCGCACCAGCATCGTCTCCTGCTACTCGCTGGAGGGCACGGTGGTCGAGCCGGGGACCGCCTGCTGGCTGCCCGCCTCGTACTTCATCGCCAAGGGTGGCGAGCACGCCAATTCGACGCTCGGATTCATGCCCGACGCGCTGGTACCCGGCGCGATCAACACCTTCGCACTGATCATCTCGTCGTACACCATCGTGATGGCGCTGAAGACCGCCAAGCGCACCGACTTGGAGCACGCAGAGCGCAGCATCAAGGTGCGCAACTACCTCGGCGCCACATTCTGCTTGGCTACCTTGTTCCTCGTGATGAAGATGGTCGAGTGGTTCATCGGCTTCCACATCGGGCCGTTCGAGGCGCCCTCACTGCTCTCCGACCAGTTCACCATCCACAACGACGCCTACACCTACAACTACGGCCATGGGGCGGAGGCGGGCGCGATGACGGTCGACATACGCATGGCGGCCTCCGCATTCTACCTCACCACGGGTACGCACGGTGTACACGTGTTCGCGGGGATCGTAGGTTTGGGTTACATGGTCGTCAAGGCGCACAAGGGCGGCTACGGGCCCGGCAACGCGGTGAGCATCGAGTACTTCGGGCTCTACTGGCACTTCGTCGACCTGGCATGGGTGGCGGTGTTCCCGGCGTTCTATCTGTATTGATGAGGAGAGTGATTCGAGATGAGTGCGAAGATAATGGGATTCGATGCGTATAACTTCAACTTCTTCTGGCTGATGCTGCTGACCGCAGTCGAGGTCGGCGTGGTGGCGCAGTCGGAGAACATGGCGTGGGCGACGCTGGTGTTCGTGCTCGTCTCGATCGGGATCGTGAAGTTCGTCGGCATCGCGGCGGTGTTCATGCACCTGCGCTTCTCGCCGGATTCGAACGTGCTGACCGCTACGGCGCTGTTCCCAGTGATTTTCATCGTCCTGTTGGTGCTGATGGTCGGCCTGACCAGCCCCAGCGCGGTTGAGAACCTGCCAGCCTTCTGCAGGCCGGGATACTACGGCCTTTGACGGGATTCAACCTGAATCCATTTGATGGAGAGCCTTCTGGGTCGAGATGTGCGGACGTCGCATAGCCTGGTATCGCGCCGGATTTGAAATCCGGTGACCTTGTGTCTCGGGAGTTCGAATCTCTCCGTCCGCGCCTCTCTGACAAAGGAGTGGTGGACCGAACAAGTCACATGCGCAGCGCTGGTCGTCCGGTCATGCACAGACTGCTCAGCGCCCTGCTGCTGGCAACAATGCTGCTGCTATCCGGTTGCTTGGATGTGAGTGATGGTCAGGACACCCAGAAATTCAACGGGCTGGACTACAATCCGCCGATCACCGCGCCCGACTTCACGCTCACCAACCAGTACAACACGACGACCACGCTGTCCGACCACTCTGGCAAGGTGGTGGTGGTGGCGTTCACCTACACGCACTGCCCCGATGTCTGCCTGGACCTCGAGGCCAACCTTCTCACCCTGATGAGCGAACTCGGGTCGGACTACGGCACCGAGGTCGAGATCATCTCGATCACCGTGGACCCGGTACGCGACACTCCTGAGCATCTGGCGAACTGGACGAGTGTGCGCGGCTACATCTGGCCGCACGTCACCAGCGACAACCACACGCTGCTGGTGGATCTGTGGAACGACTGGGGCGTGGCGGTGTTCAACGAGCACATCAACAGCAATCATTCGGAGGGTGATGGGCACGAGAACGACGAGCATGAGGATGATGCCTATGAGGTCGGGCACAGCACCACGATCACCTTCCTCGTCGACCGCAACGGCATGAAGAGAGTCGCATGGTCGGGTTCGAGCTGGTCAGTCGACGACCTGCTTGCGGACGTACACGCCCTCATCGACGAGGGTCAATAGTTCCACCCAAGGGCACCGCAGCCACCCTCCATCATACGATTCAGGTGGTCTGTGACGCTTGAAAAGCGTCATCAATGCGGGCCCGCCTGCGCGAGGCGTGCCTCAAGGTCTGCGACTGGTCGGAATCCTGCTGCTGGCAGCGATGCTCTCCGGGTGCCTGACCAATCCGGTGGCGGAGTGGGGACCCGACGGCATCACGGCGAATGTGGACGAGGAGGCGGGCACCGCTGTGTTCAGTAACAATCTGGGGGATGATTCAGGCGAGGATGTGCTCGTGAACCTCGTCGGGTGTGATACCTCCAACATGATCCCCGAAGTCATCGGGAACGTCAGCGGCGGACCGTACAAGCAGAAGGTGCACGTCGACGGCTGGCTGGCGGCGAGCAAGAACTTCCCCGATGGAGCCAATGACGCAGGTGGTGGAGCGGAGGCGATGAGCGTGGCGGCGGTCGTCGTGAAGTTGACCGAGTTCGAGAATGCTAGCCAGCCTGAGAACGGCCGATTCACCATCAGCAAGTGGAACACCCCCACCGGGGGCGGTATCGTCGGCGGCATCAAGGCGCGGCCTCCCGGCTACGTGAAAACGGGTGATTTCCCACAATCCGGGTGGTCCATCGTGGGTCTCGTTCCCGCCAACGAGAACGTGCTCAAGGGATTCGCCGCGCTCGACTGGAACCAGAAGGCGTCGTTCGAGGGCTGGCTGATGGCCGGCAACGATTCTTCTGGCGTGTGGTATCCATACGGGGTGCGTGCCACGGAGAACGGGGACTGCCGCATCTTCGCCGGCACCCAGAACGGGGGGTTCAGCGGTTGGATGCTGGTCACCTCGATGACGCTCGGGGAGCATGGCACCATCGATGCGAACAACGCGTATGACCCATACAGCGTGAGTTTCATTGGCGGCTACGGCTACCTGGGCCTGCTGATGCTCGCCGGAGTGGGAGCGTTCGTGCTCTACGCCGGCTCAACCGGAGCGATTCGCACCGGCGCCAGATGGAGCGCCAAACAGATGCTCTCCGAGGCGCAGATGATCGCTGCCAGGGGGATGCGTCGCGAACTGAAGGAGGCCAAGACCACGGTCGAGGAGGCGACCGGCAGCGCGATGGACCTTGAGAAGCCTGATGTTGAGAAGCGGAAGAAACTGTCCAGACTCGACGCGGGAGCGAGCGTCGAACTCGATGAGTTCGATGTGATGGGTGCCCTCACAAGCCATCGCCGCGACCCGCGCGCGCTAGGCTCGCGCCAAGGAGGTGGTGTCATCTCCACCGAGGAGGCCGATGAGATGGACGCTGAACTCACCGAGCTGCAGGAGGGTCTCACCGCCCAGCGAGAGTACGAGATGGAGGCCAAGAAGAGCGGGCGGCGAGGAGTGTTCGTGCCCGAAACGCAGGCATCCGAAGTGCAGGAGGAGGCGGAGCCGGAAAAGGCGCTCAAGATCCGGCGTAATCGGAAGGTGAAGGAGCCTGAGCCGGAACCGGAACCTGAGCCTGAGCCTGAGAAGCCGAAGCGGAAGGGGCCGTCCGTGGCAGAGGATGACGACTTCTCCGACTTCTCGCTGTGAGTCATCCATCAGCGGGTGTCCCAAGGGACATCCGGCGAGCCGCGGATCCAGAGTTGCTTCGGGTGGAACTCGAGCAACGCGGGGGTCTGCATGCAGGGCTCGCCATCGGCCTGCACGATCAGCGAGGGGGTGTGCGAGGCATCGGTGGCGTTGCCGTCAGCATCGACAGCGCGGATCTCCAGCCGCTTGCAGGGCCTGAGCTCGATGCCCCACTTGCCCACATGCTTGCCCTTCTTGAGCGGACCCATCAGGTTGAGCATCTGGAACTTGCTCAGACCCCATGCCGTGCACAGGTGGCCGTGGTCGACGATCGGGGAGGCGTTCGGAGCGACCTTGTAACCGCCACCGAACATCTCTGACATCGAGAAGCAGAGCATCGACAGATCGACGACTTCTCCCTCTTCCTCGTTCACCTTGACCCACGCCTTCTTCTTCTTCCACGGGAAGATCTCCGTCATGCCGAGATAGGTGTATTTGATGGATCCACGAATCCACTTCCCGCGAGTGAGTTTCGCCCGCGCGGTGGCAGATGTGACGCCACAGTCGGACTCCAAGAACACCCAGCGCACCACCCTTCCCTCGATGTCCGCTGGCCCATCCCACTCAGGGTTGCTCTGTGGTTCGGGGTAGCTTCCCTCGCGTGCCGCCGGCACTCCCTGCAGGCGCAGCGCTCCGACATGCCGGTCGATTCCTGAAGTCAGGATGGAGACGACCCCGTCCACTCCCTTCATCGGGTAGCCGTGCGCCCGCGCCACGTCGTTGCCCGTCCCGCCGGGTATGATGCCGAGTGGAATCCTGCTGCCGCGCATTCCCGATGCCACCTCGTGCACCGTTCCGTCGCCGCCGCAGGCGACGATCATCTCCAGATCGTCTCGTTCCTTGAGGCCGAACGCGATCTCGCTGGCGTGGCCGATGCGCTCCGTATGGTGCACCTCGGCATCGAATCCCGCTGCTTCGATGGCTGGTTCCGCCTTGCGCCAGCGCTTGAGCGAGGTGCCGTCGCGGCCGGCCGGATTCACGATGCAGGCTATGCGCGGCATGGAGGGTGAGAGGTAGGTCTGCACATCAGCCTTCGGCAGGATGGAGGCGGGCACCTGCAGGTGCGAACCGACAAAGAGGGGGGGACGCTCGCGCGGGCGGGCGTGGGGCTGCGATGGGCGAGTGGAGCGAGCTCGACATCCGCTGCATGCGCCTCGCGCTCGAGCAGGCGGAGAAGGGCTGCGGCAAGGTCTCGCCGAACCCACCGGTCGGGTGCGTGCTGGCGAGTGGCGCTGAGATCGTCGCTTCCGGGTGGCATGACCATCTGGGCGGGCTGCACGCGGAGCAGGCGGCCATCGCCGACGCCGAGGAGCGCGGTCTGGCCACGCACGGAAGCGTCGCTTACGTCACGCTCGAGCCGTGCAACCACCACGGAAGGACACCCCCGTGCACCGAGGCCCTGCTGTGGGCGGGCGTGCGCGAGGTGGTGCTCGCCGCCGCCGACCCGAACCCCACCGTGCGCGGAGGAGGGGCTGAGTTCCTGCGTGAAGCGGGTATCACCGTCCGCTCGGGACTGCTGGAAGAGGAGGCGCGCCGGCAGATGGCTCCGTTCATGCACTGGTGCGAGCAGCGTCGTCCGCTGGTGACGTTGAAGGCGGCCATCGACGCTGATGGAGTGGTCGATGCTGAGAACGAGGCGGCGGGGCGGTTCACCAGCGAGGCTAGCCTGAGGCGTGTGCACGAACTGCGACGAGAGTCGGATGCGGTGCTCGTCGGGGTGAACACGGTGATTCGAGACGACCCGGAACTCACTGTGCGGCTGGTGCCACTCGCAGCAGGACGGCAACCGCTGCGAATCGTGCTCGACCACACCCTCAGGACACCACCCGCATCCCGATTGGTCAGCGACGGGCAGGCGACCCTGATCCTGCACTCCGACGGGGACGAACAGCGGGCCGCCGCGCTCGCCTCAGATTCAGTCGAGGTGCTGCACATGCCGCCGCTGCAGCCGACCGAGCCGCCGGGTGTCGAACTCGACCAGCTGCTCGACCTGCTCGGAGATCGCGGGCTGCAGCGGCTGCTCATCGAAGGCGGGCCGGATGTATGGAGCCGGTTCCTGGGCGCGGGGCTCGTCGACGAGGCGTTCATCATCCGCAGCGCTGCGAGCATCGGCCCCGGACCCGCGGCCGGCATCGATGCGGCAGTGCTCACCTCAGCAGGTTTGCAGTGCGCCTCCAACGATTCACCGATGGACGACGTGATCGAGCACTGGCTCCGCTGACGCTCACCCATCCTGTCGAGAGCGAGCCTCGGCGTGAACGGTGTCATCGAGCACCACCAGCCGACGCCTGATCCCCAACGGGGGAGTAGGGAACTCGTCGCGGTGCGGACAGAGTTCGTCGAGGAACGGCTGGTCGAGCTGGTCGAGCACCAACGGGTAGATGCGACACCCTTCGGGGCGTTCCTCCCACACCCGGCACGTTCCGGGTGCGTCCGCATCCGCGGAATCGGTGTCGAGGAAGACACAGGCACGCGTGGCGGGGTCGTTCTGCAGACGCACACTGCCGTCCGGCAGGACGATGGAGAACGACTCACGCTGCTCCCCGAGCGCCTCCAGCCGCGCGATGTCCGTCTCGGCCAGCGGCATCTCCGTCTCACGGCAGCAGCGACTGCAACCACGTTCGAGGCAGGGTGTCGGCTCCCACTCGATGGACACCTCGCGAACCCCCTCTTGGACTCCCTGCCGGCATCCATCGGCTTCAAACCATGCGCGCCGGTCGCCGCTGCATCGGGCGATTAGGGTAGCTAGGATATCCTGACGGGCTTCGGACCCGTCGACGCGGGTTCGAATCCTGCATCGCCCACATCAACGACGGCGTTCACACACGACGAGCAGGCGTGAGAGCGAGCCGTGGACACTGATCGGAACTGTTGTGAGCACGGTCCAGCCGCAACTCTCGATCAACTCCCTCATCTCAGCCCACGGAGTCCCGTAGGTGTGCAACCCATCCATATCCACGACCTTGCCAGCGCGCATGGCGGCCACATGCTCTGCCGGCCACGGAAGCAGGGTGACCAGGCGGGCGTCATCGGTGGCGTTCTCGAAGCAGCGGGCGAGCGCCCCGAGGAGCAACTCCCGTCCGTCCTCGGACTGCCACGAGTTGCGCCCATAGGGAGGGTCGAAGGCGAACGCGCGCACCGGTTCGTCCAGCACGAAACTGAGCGCGTCACCACTCTTCACCCCGACAGCCGACAGGGTATCCCCCTGTGCGAGCAACCATTCGAGATTCCTCTCTGTTCCGCTCACCATCTCCTCATCGAGATCGGAGCCGATGGCGCCGATTCCGAGCAGGGCCGCTTCGATGAGCACTCCGCCGGTTCCACAGAACGGGTCGACCAGCATGAGGCGACGGTCGGGGGGATGCGGATGGGCGAGGTTGACCATCGCTCGGGCGATGCGCGGATCGAGGCTGACCGGCTTGAAGAACGGGCGCATCGGGCCGGTGCGCTCCTGCCACGGGGGTGAACTGCGGGCGGAGGGCCCGGCAAGCCCCCACAGGATGTGCGGTTCACGAGGCAACGGTTCCAGTTCGGGGTTCTGGGCCTCCTCGTCACCGACGCAGACGACCACAAGTTCGTGGTCCGGTGCCTGCATGTCGAACGCCCAACCGAGTTCAGCGAGTCGCGCTCCCAACCCGAGTTTCAGGACGGAATGGCTGATGCCCTCCACGCCGCCATCGATGCTCTCGACGCGCACGGCGATGCTCGGCACCCCGTCATCGGATTCGGGAGGACCAGGCACAGGTTCTGCCAGGATGCACTCGAGAAGGGCCTCGGTGTCCATCGGTGCGACTCGTTGACCGCCGAGCAACCAGCGAGTGATGGAACTGCATCGAGCCACCATTTCGGCATCCAGATCATCCGAGTCAACGCGCATCACCCGCGGATGCGCGACCTCGGACTCGACCCCGGCGGCCTCCAGCAAGTTCTGGACCTCCAGACGGTGCAGTGCCGGATGCCAGCCACCGACGATGATGCGCGCTTGCATGCCTTTCACCTC
>JAKUTA010000210.1 GCA_022447885.1 Candidatus Poseidoniales archaeon
GGTTGTCGGATCGAGGTTCACTTCCTGCTGCAGCAGATCGTTCACTGCATCGCTTGACATCGCGTCCAGCGCGATCTTGTCCTCAACGACATCGTCATCTGCGAACGAGGTTATCTGGTCAATGCAGCCGGACAGCACGAGGCTGGCGGCGAGCAACAGCATCAGCAGTCTTCGCATGGCGTCCGTGCCGCCGACTAACCCCTTTGACACTTCGCCCAGCGGCTCGGTGCCTCATTCCTGGTACGAGAAACGCTCTTCTCCCCAAGGGTCGCCGCGGATATGGTATCCGTGAACCTCCCAGAAGCCGCGCGCATCAGCGTCGAGCAGTTCCACCCCGTTGATCCACTTCGCTGATTTCCAGCCGTACAGATGGTGGCAGACGAAGCGCATCGGGCCGCCGTGACCTGCGCTCAACGGCCTGCCGTCATGCTGCGTGGCGAACAGGTTGTCAGGCTCGAGGAAGTCGTCGATGAGCAGGTTGGTCGTGTAGTCGCCGTAGCAGTGCAGCATGACCGCCGCGGGTGTGCTGTCGAGGTGAGGGGAGAGCGCATCCCAGAAGGCGGAGACCGGAATGCCGTTCCAGCGGTTGTCGAAGCGGGACCAGGTGGTGACACAGTGGAAGTCACGCGTCGTCTCATGCGCGCCCAGGGAGTTGAAACTCCCCCAGTCGAACTCGACAGGTTCTGCCAGCCCGACACCCCAGACGCGCAGGCCCCAGTCATCGGTCGAGATGTCCGGTGTAGCGCCGTAGGTCAGCACGGGGAACCGTTTGGTGAGGAACTGCCCGGCAGGAAGCCGCGCCGCATCCCCCCCTTCTGCCACGTCACTCACTGAGCGAAGCCACCCGAACACCCCATTTAAGAGGCCATCACCCACGCGGATTGAAGCGCGGAACTGTGGAGGGATGCCGATGGCCGCTGACCTACTCGTAGTCTACAAGAAGAACTTCGAGCCGGTACACGACCGTTCCGTCGCATCTCTGGAAGAAGCACTGGCGCAGTTGGCGGATGAGCGAGGAGTGTCCTACGACCTGACACCGCGCGAGGCGGTGAAGCGGGCGGATTTCGTGGGGCGAGACCTCGTCATCATCGTAGGCGGTGACGGCACGCTCACCTCGATCGCCCACAACATCGATGAGGACACCCCGGTCATGGGAGTCAACAGCCACCCTATGAGCGATGATCCGGATGGCTCGTTCGGCTTCTTCATGGATTGCGATCCGACCACCTTCGCAGAGGATGTGAGAGCTGCACTGGATGGTGAGGCGATTCCGAATGTGCTGCCGCGGCTGCAAGCGGAGATCGTGACAACCTCGGGCAACCGCATCAAGTGCGACCCGGCGCTGAACGACCTGCTGGTGGCGAACACCAACCAGTATTCACCGAGCCGTTACCGGCTCAAGAGGGATGCCGATGGCGTCAACGAGGCCGTCGACCTGATGCAGCGCTCCAGCGGACTGCTGTTCTCGACGTTCGTCGGCCAAGGCGCCTGGTTCCGCCACGTGTGCGTCATCGAGGAGATGAAGTTCGACCCTGAGCAGATTCACGACCACTACCTGTTCTGCGCACGCGACCTGCCGCGCGATGAGCGCCGCGGCGACGGCTCCTACTTCGCCTGGACCGACAAGCCGACCGTGCTCAACAGCGACATGCACCGCGGCTACGCCGTTCCCGATGGCTGGGATGAATGGCACTTCACCCGCGGCTCGACAGTCACTGTAAGCCTGGATGGCCCCAAGTTGAATCTGCTCACCTTCCGCACACCGATAGTCGAGAAACTGGCACACTGGCTCGACTCCTGAGGGTTAATCGCCTCGGCCCCCGTACGGCCTCCTGATGGATGCGAAGTGGATGCTGCTGCCGCTGGCGGCTCAGGTGCTGCTGACGGCTTATGCAGCGGTGGTGATGCGCAACCGGAGATTGCATGCGGTCATGGTCGAAGGACTCGACCCGCTCTACTTCAAGACGAAGCAGCAGGGTGAGCCGCCGCGTGGGATGAAACAGGCAGACGACCTGTTCGAGAATCTGTTCGAGACCCCCGTCATCCTGTTCGCTGGTGGCTTGGCGGCGATGACGCTCGATCTGGTGGATGAGGTGCTGCTCGGGCTGGCATCGCTGTACATCGTCTGCCGCGTCCTGCACGCCCGCGAAATGCTCGGGAAGAACAGCATCCGCAAGCGGTTCAAGCCGTGGGTCGTCAGCCTGTTCACGCTCGCCGCCATGTGGCTCTGGCTGACGGCCCAAGCGTTCCTCTGACTCAATCGTCGTCGCCGCCGTCGTCCAACTTGTGCTCCAACTCCTGGATCTCAGCGATGGTCGCCAGGCGTGATTCGCGCTCCTCGTCCCCGGCATCCTCGGGAAGATCATCCTGTAGCTCCGCGTTCAACTCGTCTATACGCTCCCTGATCGCCTTGCGCTCCTCCATGCGAGCTTTGGTTTCCGCCTCGTTCTTCACACGCGCCTCCGCCTTCCTGCGCTCCTTGTCGGCCGCCCGCTGCGCGTCCTCGGCAGCGCTCTCGGCAGCCTTCTGTTCGACCACCGATGCTGGGTCGTACTTCAGCTGCATGTGCGGGTAGGGGATATCGATGTCCTCGTCGAGGCAGCGCTCGAGCACTCGGGTGAGGATCCAATCACGGGCGACCCATTCATCGGAGTAGTCTCGAACGAAGCAATTGAGCCGGAAGAGCAGGGCTGAATCGGCCATGTCGCGGAACAGCGCTGAGGGCCTCGGGTCGTCCACGATGTAGTCACATTCTCGAACCACATCGAGCAGCATCTGCTTGACGTGTGCGGGATCCTCGTCATACCCCACCCCGATGTCCAAACGCAGGTTGACCCGCTTGGGTGATTCCTCAGGACCACCCTTGGCGAAGTTGATGATCTCCTTGCCACTGATGCTCTTGTTGGGGATCACCACCAGATGCTCGTGGCCGGTCTTGATCTTCGTGGACATGATGCCGATGTCGACCACCTTTCCGGTGACTCCCATCACGGTGACCTTGTCGCCGACCTCGAACGGCTTGTCCATCACCATCATCATCCCCGAGACCAGGTTG
>JAKUTA010000211.1 GCA_022447885.1 Candidatus Poseidoniales archaeon
GGGCTGCCATCAGCGAGTTGCACAGCACATGGAAGACCCGTGGCGGACTACCGCGTCCCCCGGATGAGGAAGCGCTGGCGCAGGCGGCGGAATTCAGTCTCGGAGCGTGGTCCGAGCACCTTGCCGATGCGTGGTCCGAACTGCTGGAGTGAGCAGATGGACTGGCGTGAGTTACTGTCGCGCCCGTGGGTCGGGGAGATCATCGGATTCATCGTCGGCGGCTTTCCCATCTGGTGGCCGATGCTCAACGGATACACCCTGTTCAACGCCCTGTTCGCCTTCGCCTACTCGACCATCGCTTTCGGCTTCGCCGCCCGCGCGCTGGTCGGCTGGATCGCCTTGTTCGCCATCCTGCTCATCGGCATATCCGCCTGGACCGGATATTCGCTCCGTGAGCGCCCTGAGGGACGCTGGTTCCGTTGGTTCACCTGCTTCGTGATCGGCTGGGCGCTCGCACGCAGCTTGGCCTTCATCCTGCTCGACCAGGCGTTCTTCCTCGGGGCCATCCTCACCCTGCCGTTCGTGCTCGGCTCGCTGATGCTCGCCGCCATCAGCGGCCATGTGCTCGCCCATCCTCTGCTCACCCAAGGGAGGGAGGTGGTGCTCCGCTCCGCCAAGGCGAGCGCCTCGCACGCGCTCATCATCTTCCTGGTGGGCATGCTGCTGTTCCTGCCGAACCTGACCGCCATGGCCGGCCTGCAACCCTCACCTCCTGAGCGTCCGCAGAGCGGCTACGGCAGCGGGGAGTTCCCGTTCGAGGTTGCAGAGTTGGTCTACGATCCTGTGTTTCCGGAAAACGTGACCTCATGGTATGACGAGCAATCCGAGTCGAAGGATTGGCGGGTGTACGTGTTCACCCCCAAGGATGTCGGTGAGCGAACTGTCGGTGTGGCGCTGCTGCTGCATGGTTACGAGGGCGAGGACATGGAGGTCTATCGCGACACGCTGGAATCGCTGGCGGGACAGGGTCTCGTTGCCATCTTCCCGCAGTACGTCTCGGATGTCGACATGAGTTCAATCGATTCGGGGTTCGAGTTGACCTATCTGCTCGGAGGTTCCGACCATCCGCAGCACCAGCCTCGCTACACGATGGCGCTGTATGGCATCGACCATGCGTGGGAGCGCATCGAGGCCGGCGATCAGGTGCAGGAGGCACTCGGCGGTGAGGCGACCATCGATCCCGGTCACCTGTGGATCGGCGGTCACAGCATGGGTGCGGGGACGACCTATCACGTGCTGAGCGAGGTTCTCGGCCGCGGCTGGGGCTCACAGTCGCTGGTGGTGGACCTCGAGGCTCCGTGGATCCATGCCACCCAGTCAGAATTTCAAGGCAACATGTCGCGGCTTCCCGACCATGCGATCATCCAGATCATCGAGTACGAGAGCGACAACGTCGTCGCGAAGTGCATCGGGCGCTGGCAGCACGCCCGCCTGCTCGCCCGTGACGGCGCTGGTCCGCTGTCTGCAGACCAGGTGCAGTTCCTTCAGGTCCCATCCGACTATCGCGGCTTCCCGCGGCTGATCGCCTCGCATTACCTGCCCGCGACCATCATCAGGGAATCACTCGCCGACCACTCATACTACCCGCGGCTCGAAGCCCAGGCGGACTTCATCGCCTCATCTGCGAGCGGGGATGCTGCCGCAGCGCAGACGGCGCAGACCGCGTTCATGGAGTCGACCGACCTCGGCGAGTGGTCGAACGGCGATACGGTGTATCCGATGGTGTTCGTCGACGCACCGCTCGAACTGCCAGACGATGACATCGACGCCTGTCCAGTGACGTGATCATGCCTGTGGCAGCGGGTAGTGCTGCGGCTTCGCGATCCCCAGATCGCGAGGCAGGTCGCGCACTTTCTCCGGCAATGTGATCGGAATCATCTCGTGGCCGATCAGGGCGACTCGACTCTCACGCCTGTCAGAGAGGACCTCTCTGCCCACCAGCGAGGCGAGGTTGTGGGCGAATTCCATGACCTCCGTGTGCGCGGGCATGTTGTCGATGGTGTGGTTCTTCTGTGAATGGCCGACATAGACGTAGCCCTTCGCCTCGATGAAGTTCGGGTCGGCGATGTTGTCCAGTCGAGCGTAGTCCTCGTGGTGGCCGAGGCTCTCGTGGCGGATGAGCGTGTGCCGGCAGACCGTGCGCGTGTCGAGTGAGGGAAGCAGCGCGAGCGTCTCCTCCAACATCTCCCACGCGTTCTGGTTGAACTTCGGTTTGCACAGTTTGTTGAACAGTTCCTTGTTGGGCGCATCGACCGAGACGTAGAGTTGCGTCGGCAGCGGGTCGAGATTCTCGATCACCTTCGGAAGGCTCCCGTTGGTCACCAGGAAAGTGCTTACTCCGTGGTCGTGACAGACCTCCAGGAACTCCCCCAGCCGCGAGTAGAGGGTGGGCTCCCCGTTGAGCGAGATGGCCACGTGCTTCGGGTCCTGCGCTCTCTCCCAGTCCTCGAGCAGCACGTCCTTGTGGCCCTTGTAACCCGTCAGCAGGCGGCGGTGGGCGCGCACGCTCTCGTAGAACAGTTCGAGGGGGTCGTCGTCGATCTTGTGCAGGGTTGCGGAATGCGGCTCTCTCCAGCAGTAGGTGCAGGCGAGGTTGCAGGTGTCGACATTGGGGGCCATCTGCATGCAGCCGGCGCTCTCGATGCCGTAGAACGTCCCCTTGTAGCAGTGGCGACCTTTGGTGAGGTCCTGCTTGGTCCAGTGGCACACCTTCACGCCGCCGTGCTCTCCCACCAGGTGGTAGGATTGCTTCGCCAGCTTCGCGGCGATCTTCGGCTCGATCTGGGAGACGGACCCCGAATGCTTGCTCACTGGCCCTTGCATGGTGCGCACCCCCGACAGCACATCCCACAGCGGGGGAGTGTCAGAGCGAACCTGTGACCGGGCTCTCAGACTTCAACGCGCCGGCGTCGCTTGAGGGCGACGAGACCGAACATCGAGAGCGTGGCCAGCAGGCCGAGCGCGGGCAGGCCACCCGTCGGCGGGTCCTCGTCCACACAGGCCATCTCGGTGCACGCCCAGTTTCCTTCAGCATCACAGGAGCAGGTG
>JAKUTA010000212.1 GCA_022447885.1 Candidatus Poseidoniales archaeon
ATGGGCGAGGCGCGCATCGCTGCCACGCTCACTTGCATGGCGCCGGGTGTCCTGTTCTTCGGTGATGACCTGCGGGAGATGCATCCTGAACGACTGGCGCTGCTCAAGCGCTGCCTGCCGGTGCTTGAGGATGGTGAGTTACGCGCCCTCGACCTGTTCAGCGCGCACCGTCATGGGAGGGTGCCTTCACTTCTGCTGCGCCGCTACGAACGCACATGGGACGACTGGACCCTGCTGGCGGCGTTCAATCTGGAGGACGATGCGTGCGTTCACAAACTGACTGCGGAGTGTTTCGGACTCGATCCAGCCGGTGACTGGTTGCTGTTCGATTTCCACGCGAGGCGGCTACTGGGGGAACTCGGACAGGGAATCAAACTGTGCGTTCCGGCCGGCGATGTGCGCCTGTTGCGCATCAGTCGACGGCGCGAGCACCCGTGGCTGTTGTCCACTGACCTGCACTTGAGCCAAGGTGGCGCGAGTGTGGACTCTGTGGTATGGGACGACCAGGTGTGTGTGTTGAGCGTGAGTCTGCGGCGGGCGGCGGGTGAGAGCGGGGCACTCTGGCTGCAGGTTCCGCGCGGTTGGGATCTGGTCGATGATGCGGATGGTCGTCTGTTGATGGTCGCGGGTCTACGTGACCATGTGTGCAGAGTTCCGCTCGACTTCCATGACGCGGTGCTGGAACTCTCCCTGCGTTTCCAACGATTGGACTGAGGCGGCGGCGGCTGGCGGCAGGTTGATGCAAACGCCGCAGGTGGGCGGCGGTGTGGTCCAGCGAGTGCTGTTCGTGCATCCCGAGCCGGCCACCCGGCTGCAGCGGCACGCGATGGCGTTGAGCCAGACGGGGATCGAAGTGCATCTCGCCGCCAAGCACATCAGGCCGATGTTCGAGACGGACATGTTCGCCAGCGTGTTCGACTATTCCCGGCCCAAGGGGCGCCTGAACCACATCCTCAATGACTGGTTCAAACTGGAGCGCAAGGTGCTGCTCGAACACATCCGAAGACTGCGCCCGGACGTGGTGCACGTGGTGGTCGAGCCGAACCGCGAGGCGGCGCTGATCGTGCGTGATTCGCAGGCGGCGGTGGTCGTCGACGGACAGGATTTCACCTCGGCGTCGGATGGCGTGGAGAACGTCCATCACCGGCAACGCGGCTTCGAGAGAATGGCGTTGGAGAACTGTGACGGGTTGCTGTTCAAGGGTCCGCCCGAGGAGGTGGACTACTACGCGGGAATCGGCTGGAAGTTGACCGACAACCGACTCAACCACCTCGACTGGTGCCAACCGGAATGGTTCGCCGCCGAGGGCATAGAGCGTTGCTCCGAGGTGGATGGCAGACCACATCTAGTATACGCCGGTCACGTCGCTCGCCATGCGCACCAGATCTACGTGGATTACACTGAACTCGGCTCCTGGCTGGGTGACCAACGTATCCACCTGCACGTGTATCCCACCTACAGCAGCGTGCTGCCAGCGATGGTTGAACTCGACCGCCGGAGCGTATGGTTCCACCTGCACGAGCAGACTCCTTTCAGCGAACTGGTCAAGGAGATGGCGCGCTACGACCTAGGTGTGTGGATGCACCAGCGGGACCCGAACAATTCTCGCTCCGATGACAACAAACTGCGCACGGCGATGGGGAACAAGCTGTTCGCATATCTGGAAGCAGGTCTCCCGGTGCTCATCAACCCGGAGATCGTCTGGGGCGCGCAGGTCATCGACAGGCATGGCGTGGGCATCGTGGCTGGATATCAGCAGATGCGCGACGGGGCTGAAGAACTGATCACCATGGATAAACTGGCTGAATTGCGCAGCAACGTTCTGCAGCAACGCAGCGGCGCGTTGGGAATCGCGGACCATATCGACGAACTGTTGGCATTCTACGGACGGGCGATCACTGCTCGCAGGGCCAAACTGGGACTCTGAGGTGCCTCCTCGGGGATTAGCAATACTTTCATGCAGATGGCGTGAGGGAGTCTCGATGCCTGTATCACTCGTGACTGGCGGCGCCGGCTTCATCGGCTCGCATCTCGTCGAACTGCTGCTCTCTGAAGGGCATGAAGTCAGGGTGGTGGACAATCTCTCCACCGGCCGGCTGGACAACCTCTCCTCCCTCGATTCCGAGCCCCGCCTGCGATTCGAGAACATCGACCTCGGCTCACGCTCGGCTTCGGCGGCCCTCGACTCCGTGCTCGCTGGATGCGATCACGTGTTCCATCTGGCGGCACTGGCAGACATCGTGCCGAGCATCCAACGACCGATGGAATATCACCGCGCCAACGTCGACGGGACCGCTCACCTGCTCGACGCTGTCATACGCGTCACCGAATCGGGCGCGCTCGCTCTGAAGCGTTTCGTATACGCCGCCTCATAATCCTGTTACGGCTTCCCGGATGACTATCCCACCCCCGAGACAGCTGACATTCGTCCACTCTACCCCTACGCGCTCACGAAACGACTGGCGGAGGAGCTGGTGCTGCATTGGGTCGAGGTGTACGGGCTGCCTGCGGTGAGCCTGCGTCTGTTCAACGTGTATGGACCGCGCTCGCGCACGAGCGGGACGTATGGAGCGGTGTTCGGCGTGTTCCTGCGCCAGAAACTCGCCGGAGCCCCGTTCACAGTGGTGGGTGACGGGGGGCAGAGTCGTGATTTCACCTACGTCAGCGACATCGCTCGCGGGATGCTGGCCGCGGTGACGGTGCCGTTGCAGGCGGTACGCGGCGAGTGCATCAACCTCGGCAGTGGGGGGCATCAATCGATCAACCGGCTCGTCGAACTGCTCGAAGGCGATGTGGTGCACATCCCGAAGCGCCCAGGAGAGCCGGACATCACCTTCGCGGACACCACCAAGGCGACTGACCTCTTGGGGTGGAAGGCTGAGGTGGAGTTCGAGCAAGGGGTGCGTACGATGCTCGACAACATCGACTACTGGGCTGATGCACCGCTATGGACCCCGGACAGCATAGAGGAGGCGACCCGCGACTGGTTCGTGCACCTATCAGTGGATGACTGAATTACTGAAAGTGAACCGGCAGCCTCACAACAG
>JAKUTA010000213.1 GCA_022447885.1 Candidatus Poseidoniales archaeon
TTCCACGATCGGAGTCGATTGGATGTACTTCTCCTCGACGCCGAAGTATCCGGTCGCAATCTGCGTGATGACGTTGTCCTTGACCTCCAGCAGCGGCTCGGGATCTCCGCCCTCGCCGGTCGACATGTAGGTGTTCCACTTGGCTGAGTTCTGCGCCCGCGCCATCATCACGTTCAGTGACACCGAGCCGTACGACATGCCCCCGCCGTAGAATGGGAGGTCGCAGGAGAGTTTGTCCCGTTCATCCCCCCGCCGGTTGAGTTCCAGCGTCGTGTCCAGTGCATCGGAGTGCTCCAGCCACTCCTGCTCGTCGAGGAACTTGAAGTCCAGCCTGTCGAATCCGCCGTTCGACCTGCCCGTCTTGTAATTCAGGTCGGGGGGGACCTCGCCGGTCTCCGCCATGTACCACGTGGCCACGATCATCTCGTCTGTCCAGCGGGAATCTCCGAGCGCCTCGGGAAGCCTGTATTTCCCGAAGGCGCGGGCGTTGAATCCCTCGTGGAGCAGGTCGGTGACCTTGTGCTCGAGCGTCTCGGATGGTTTGGTGACGGTCATCAGGCACCACCTCCGGGGAACCCTTCGATTCCGGCGAACGCTTCGGCCTCGAGGTCTGCCTGCCACATGCCGCGGCCCATCTCGCCGCGCAGTCGGCGCACCTCGCGGATGCCCATCGCGCCGAGGATCTCGAGCAGCTGGTCACGCCACGAGGCGGCCAGGTTGGTCAAGCGGCTGACGGCCCACTTCTCGCTGAACCGTCGAGGCATCCTGATCGCTGTGCGCTCACGGTCGGACAGGTCGCCTCGCGCACGCGCCTGCATCGCGAACAGGAGGGGGAGGTCGAGCGCGACCGCATCGAGTCCGCAGATGATCGCCTTCGGCAGGTGGTCGGCGGCGATGATGCCGCCGCTGCCGAGCAGGGTGACGGCGTCACGCACACCGGCATCGATGAGCAGCATGTGCGCTTCGCGCAGCGTGTCCATCACGAAGCCACCATCCTCTCCGAGACCGTGATGGTCGGCGATGAGATGGATGACCGGCACTCCAGCGGCCTGCACTTCCAGCAGTTGCTGCTGCCATCCGGGTGCGAACGGAATGCGCACGCCGATGAGCAGATGCGGGGCGATGGTGGTGGCTTCCAGATACAGGGAAGCATCCCAACCGTCGAGCTCGACCATGCGCGTCCCGTGTCCGAAGCCGCCCGCGGTCGCAGCCGCCGTGAGCGGGAGGATGGGCACGACGGCCGGCGAGGCGAGTCCCTCGGAGAGCACGACATCCGCAGGCAGGGCGACCAAGGTGTCGATGTCCGCAGCGGTCTTGGTGTAGATCCTGTGCAGTTTCGGGGAGGCGATGGAAGCCGGAGGTGCATCGAATATGAACGGGACCTGGATGGTGAGCATCCGTGGCGGCGCCGTGGTCAGCGCTCCCGATTCGTCGAATTCGAGGCTCATCGGCTTGCTCCCGATGTCCACGCTGGTGCCGATCAGTTCGCGCCCATGGATGCCATCGCGGCTCGGGCGCACGATCTCCGACATGTCGGTGAACATGCCCTCCCACCCAGGGCCGCCGAACTTGCCGCGATATCCTTGGCCACGAACAGGGATGGTGCCCTTGCTCGCTTCCTCGTCGATGGCCGAGATGTGCAGGTGAGTGACGTAGTCGTCTCCCAGGGCAGCACGTGCGGGATTGGGTGCGATGGTGGTGAATTCGGGGTGCTGGATGGTGCAGCGCAGGCAGCCGACGCACAGTTTCGGTCTCGGGTTGAACCCCCCGACAGGTCCGCTGAACACGCCATAGGTGCATGGCCGCGACGTGATGACGTCCCACTTGCCCCAGTACTGGATGGTCTCCTTGAACAGGAACTTCGCCAGCCCCACCTTGCCCACCTTGACGATGAAGCGGTTCGGCAGTGGTTGGACGTCCTTCGTCACGACCGTGTCGATCTGGTAGCGGTGGTACTCATCGGCGCGGCCAGCCGAACTTGCTGCGAACTCGGCGATGGTCAGCCGCCTGCTGCCATCGCGCTCGGGCAGGTGGCCACCACCGTTCATCTCGCCTTGCATGAACTGCATGCACCATCCCCGACGAGGCCACCGGGAGCGCGCCACGTCCTTAAGCGTTAATCATAGACTCACAACGTAGTGCGAGAAAAGTATTCAATCGAACAACAATGTCAATTATTTCTATTCATCTGGACAACATTTCTTGACTCGATTACTGGAAACTCGGAATCACCCGCGCTCTTCATCCAGTGGGGAACAACCGCGCCGCTCGGAACCAGAATGACCCGAAGCGCATGGACGTGGCGGGATTTGAACCCGCGGCCTCTGCCTTGCGAAGGCAGCGATCTTCCAGTCTGATCTACACGCCCAGGACATCTCGGCCGACCTGAAGCCCGTAATTGGGTCTTGCGTTCGAACCCGACCCTCATGTTAGGGGAAGTTCATCATCCTACGACAGGTCGAGGAGCCATGGCCGGCGGTGGAGCGGTAGGGAGTGTTCCTCCTCACGACCTGGCGATCATCATCGGTGCGGTGGGATTGCTCGGGGCGGTGTTCATCTTCACCTGGGCACAGCCGACGGCTGTCGACTTCGATGCTGGCGGGGGTGTGGTGGAAGTGGCTCAGGTCAAGCTCGGCATCTTTGGATCGAACGACGAACTGGTCGTCACCTGGCAGCAGACGGCATTCTGTGAGGAAGTGAACGTCACCTGTTCTCTGCAACGGATTCGGGTGCTGGATGAATCGGGAAGCGTGGTCGCGGAGGCTCAGGGTGAGGAAGCCGGAGAGGAGCCCGTGAGTGCGGAGATTCCCATAGATGGTTCAGGTGAATACACGGTCGAATTGGTCGGGCGCGGTCAGTATGACGTGTCCGTATCCGTCAACCGTCAACTCCCCGTACAGTTCCTGCCCCCCATCCTCTGCCTGCTGCTGCTCACCTGGGGTGTCTGGCGCCGCTTTCAGGAACCTTCGAAGCTCGATGACGACATCTCCGCTGCCGTCGATGAACTCTCCTGATGGCTGCTCCATTGGAGTCCCGCCACCTCGC
>JAKUTA010000214.1 GCA_022447885.1 Candidatus Poseidoniales archaeon
CCGCTGACCGTGGAATTCCGCCCGTCATCCACTGAGCCGGAGCAAGAGCCGGAGCCAGAGCCTGACCTGGAGTTGCAGCCCGTTAAAATGACCTGTGAGGATCTGGATTGGCACATCATCGAGAACGAATCGTCGATGACCATGGAGTGTGAGCTCCTCAATCCCAATCCGGTGCGAATCAGCGTCGGCATCGATGTCGTACCGCCGACCGGAGGCGTCGAGGTCTCCTCGTGGCCAAACATGGTGAGCTTGGCAGCGAACGAATCCAAAACCATCAGTCTGGTGGCGAAGGCGTTGGTGAATGCCACTCCCGGACCCAGAACGCTGGTCATCACCCTGCCGGTCAACGCAGGAGGATGGATCGCCAACAGTTCAATCGTCGAACTCGACTACCTGGTCATCGCAGCCTCCACCCCGATTCCTTCCGACCAACCGACCCAGCAGACAGGCGGGATCGCCGGCTGGATGTGGGGCGCGATCGCCGGCGCCGTCGTGCTGATGGCCGCCCTGTTCCTCCTCACCACCCGTAGGAGAGGCGCTGTCGAGGAAGAGGAGCAGGATGACTCGGACTGGCTGTCCACAGTGGAAGGGGAGTTCGAGTCCTCGGCTCCGGACAGAGGTGCGGATCTGGGCCTGACCCGCCCGCTCGATGACATCATGCCGACGCGAGCCCGCCCGCGCGACGGTCAACTTGAGGAAGTGGAGCGCGGCGAGGACGAGGAGTACATGGACGACGAGAGCTACCATGTGGATGCAGACGGCGTCGAGTGGTGGAAGGACGAGGAAGACGTCTGGTGGTATCGCTATCCCGACGATGACGACTGGGCAGAATACCACGACGAGTGACTGCACCGACGGGTATTTCAGAAGCGGAGGGCCGCCCGAGGCCGGGAAGTGAAAGAATGGCAGACGACGATGACTCGCATGGCTTCCCGCTCGTGCTCCACGGTGATGCCGACCCCACCTCGACTGGGGGAGTTGCCGTGTGCGGTTTCTCTACGGTGGGCATGGTTGGGGTGATCGCCGCCAGCAACATCGTCAGCGCGCTCGACCTGAAGCAGCTGGGCACGGTCATCGACCGTAGATTCCCTCCGATGGCATTGGTCCATGACGAGGTTCCCAAGCACCCCGTGCGCGTCTACCAGGGTGACGGTCTGGGTGTGTTCACCTCCGAGATCCAGTTCCCTGCCGAAACCGACGTCAAATTCGCCGAAACCGTGCTCGAATGGTTCACCGAGGGCGGGTTCGACCAGCTGTTCATCATCGACGGCATCGTCTCGCCGGACCTCGGCGAGAAGGACTCCGGCGACATCCACGGCGTGGCCGCCACCGAAGAGGGGCGCAACCGTCTGCGTGCTGCGGGCATCGAGCCCATGCAGCAGGGAATAGTGTCAGGCATCGCCGGGTGGCTGCTCTCAGAGGCGAACCGGCTCAACCTCGACGTGACCGCATTGCTCGCTGAGTGCAATCCGATGTATCCCGATGCGCGAGCGGCGGCGGTGGCGACCGAGGCGTTCAGCGAGGTGGCCGACATCGAGGTCCCGCTGGACTCGCTGCTCGAGGATGCGCGCCAGATCGAGGAGAACGTGCGTCAGATGTTCGAGAAATCACAGCAGATGCTTCCCGCCCCCGACGACGTCGAGTTCCAGGTCCGTGATGGCGACGACCCGATGATCGGCTGATCGCACGCAGTCCATTCAGGGTTCAGGCGCCAAGCCGTTGAGCACGTCGACGGCGAGCACGATGTCTCCCTGCCCCCAGTAGTCGACGGCGATGAAGTTCGGGATCTGCCCCCATTCGGCGGTGCAGTTGTTCGCTCGCTCAAGTACGACAGGCACCTGATTGGAGGCGTTCGCCGCGGATTCAGACGAGATCGGGTCGGTCACGTAGTGGTCGAGCCAGCGCAGCGCGCTGCTCGCATTCCCTCGCGTCAGTTCACAGTTGAAGTAGGCCGTGTCGTTGTAGGCCCAGTGCGTCTTCGCCATGTGCTCTGCATCGTGGTGGTACCATGCGAGGTCGATCTCCGGAGGGTCCTGGCTGAACAGGATGACTCGCTCGTCCATCTCGATGAGCGAAGCGAGCGAGGGCCAGGGAGTTCCCAGTTCGTGTGCATGGAAGTAGCGAGTCAGGTTGGCGGCAGCGGACGCGTTGGCGACATCCTGTGCGCTCACATAACTCTCCAGCGAGATGATCAGGACGGCGTAGGAGTTGTTCTCAAGGAATGAGACGACCTCATCGAATGCATCCTGCAAAGGCCAGTTCCCACTGAGGAAGCACGGGTGGAGAGGATAGTCGTAGCCACCATGGCAGAGCATGGTCTGGTTGTCGTATTCGTGCACGTCGAGACTGAGCACTCGAATGCCCCCCTCCATCTGCGCGGTGATGTTCGTGCGCTGGCTGGCGCTGATCAGGTTGTGGTTCCGGTCAAGAGATGCGTGCGAGTTGTGCGAGGTGGCCCACACCGTCTCGTTCACCCCGAGGCGGCAGAGTTGGCGGAATCGATTGCATTCGGGAGCGGAGAGGGAATCCTCAGGGTCCCAGCCGTTGGCCAGTTCCCAGCCGCTGGTGAACCCGTCTCCGTCGTGGTCGATATTCGGGTCGAGCGGTTCAGGCTCAGGTTCAGGAATACCTGGTTCGGGCTCAGACTCCGAATTCGCGATGGTCGAGGACTGCAGGCATCCTGCAAGCACACTGCCGACCAGCAGCAGCACCAGAAGTAGACTCCCGCCTGCTCGCATGGCTACGCGGATGATGTCGGCTTAACTGAGGATGTCGGCCGTCAGTAGAACGGGTTGGTGCCTGCGGCGTGGTCGAGAGTCGGGTCGAGCGGTGCAGGCTCAGGTTCAGGGATCCCAGGTTCGGGCTCAGACTCCGAATCCACGATGGTCGAGGACTGCAGGCATCCTGCGAGCGTACTGCCGACCAGCAGCAGTACCAGAAGGAGGCTTCCGCCTGCGCGCATGGCTGCGCGGATGAGGTCGGCTTAACTGAAAATGCCGGCGGTCAGTAGAACGGGTTGG
>JAKUTA010000215.1 GCA_022447885.1 Candidatus Poseidoniales archaeon
CCTTCGGCGCAGATTTCCCCTACCTGCCACGTTCTGAAATCCTCGATTTCGAGGAGATCGACGCCATCGTGCGCGCACTGCTGCCTCTGGGAATCAGGAAGATCCGCCTGACCGGCGGCGAGCCGCTGCTGCGTCGCGACCTCGAGCTGCTGGTCGGCATGCTGTCACGCCACGATGTGGACCTGGCGCTCACCACGAACGGGACGCTGCTGGAGCACTCGGCCGCTGGGCTGGCACGCGCGGGCCTTGGACGGGTGACGGTGAGCCTCGATGCGCTCGATGATGCGACTTTCCAGGCGATGTCCGACACGACGCTGTTCGTGCAGAGTGTGCTGGCCGGGGTGTCGGCGGCACTGGAGGCCGGATTGGGACCTGTGAAGGTGAACGCGGTGATTCAGCGGGGCGTGAACGAGCATGCGGTGGTCGACCTGGCGCGCCATTTCCACGGGTCGGGCGTCAGTGTGCGCTTCATCGAATACATGGATGTGGGCAGTTGCAACGGCTGGAGTCGCACTGAGGTCGTCTCGAAGGAGGAGATCCTGCGGCTTCTGCACACCGAATTCGCGTTGGAACCGGTCGTCGCGCAGGAACTCGGGGAGGTGGCGCGGCGTTGGCGGCACTTGGATGGCGGCGGCGAGATCGGCATCATCTCGTCGGTGTCCGAGCCGTTCTGCGGTGACTGCTGCCGCGCACGACTCTCTGCCGACGGGCACCTCTACACATGCCTGTTCGCCTCTGCTGGCCATGACCTGAAAGGGCCATTGAGAGCCGGTGCCAGCGATTCGGAGTTGCGTGAACTCGTCACCGGGATATGGCAGGGCAGGAGCGACCGCTACTCGGAGGAGCGCGCCGAGATGACCGAGGATGTCCAGCGCATCGAGATGTCCTACATCGGCGGCTGAGTTCTCAGAATCTGGCGCAGGTGGCCTTGAGCACATCCCATGGTGCATCGGTCCTGATCGCTGGCTCGCCGTAGGCGGCGACGGCGGCTGCATGTCCTGCTTCTCGCAGGGCGGCAGCCAGTTTCGTGGGCGACGGGGGGGCGTTGATGTCGAGCAGTCTCGGCAGTTCGTCGACCACGAGCAGGTTCGGCGAATGGATGGCGCTCGCCTCTCCCGCGATGTGGCGCACCGCCCGCTCCGCCGCACGGGTGCGCAGGCGCACATCCCTCTCACTGAGTCCCAGTTCCTTGACGAACGGGTCATCCATCCGCGGTGCGCACAGTTCGAGCGCTCGTTCAGGGGTGAGCGCAGCCATCGCCTCGGCCTGGCCGAGCGGGCCTATCCACAGGGGACCAGAGAGCCTGGGGTCGTCCTCATCCACCTGTTCGTCGAGCGGCAGCAGGCATGCTGGTCGCCCATCTCCTGGTTCAGCCATGCGCCATCCAAGTTGGTCTTCGAGGGTGTCGGCCGCATCCGGAGAGTGAGTTATCCTCGTGCTGATGCGCAGGTGATGCCCATCCCAGATGGAGAGCAGCGGCTCGATGGTGCGGCCGTGCTGTGCGGCATTCCTGGCGATGGTCGCCAACAGGATCCGCAGGCCGGTGTCGTGCGCGAGCGCGTCCGTCCGCGCTCTCGCCTTGTAGCGGCGCTTGAGCGCCGAGCGGGAGGAGCCTGTGAGCGCGGCGGTGTCGGTGGCGCTCACCTCCAGCACAGCTCTGGGTGCCGCCGCCTCGATGACCGGCGAGAGGAAGCGGATGGGTGAGCCGAACGGGTCGATGTCCAGCCAGTGCCATTCGGATCCTCGGGCGATGTGGCACAGGTCGCCGTGGGAATAGCGAGGAGCGGGAACAGCGTGGGGTGGTGGGAGGTGTTTCTGGTTCGCTTCTGCCCAGCAGATCGACTCGGAGTCGAGGTCGACGGCGGTCACTTGGAGGCGTGCAGCGAGTTTCGGTGGAAGTTCCCAGAGCCAGCGGCGGGAGCGCAGTCCGCTCGCCGCCATCCCGTCGAGGGCGCGGACGGTGGAATCGTCGTCGGTGCGCCAGCCGGATTCAAGTGCATGAGCGAGCAGCAGCACGCTGCGCGTGCGGCTTGCGGCCATGGCTGGGTTGTGGAACACCGCCCGCTCGTCCTTGTCCCCTGGCCCCCGCTCGAGCGAGTGGCGTCGTTGTGATTCGAGTACGGGCAGGCGGAACGGCGTACGCCCTTCCAGCAGCAGTTCACCCGGCCAGCCAGCGGGAGTATGCGCCTCGGTCACATCCACGGCGCGGTCCGGCCATGCAGTTCAATCCTCTGCAACCCGACCGATCTGCTGCAAAAACTGCTCAAGCGCCGCATTATGGTGATGTCCAAGATACCTGTTCCGCGAGTTGAGCATGGCTACGGCGAGCGCCACCTGCGGGATGGTCTGGGAGATGACGGAGTCGTTGAGCAGCCCGAGCACCGTCATCACCAGCCGGTCTCCCAGCGGCAGTTCGGTGCTCTCGTCGAACAGGCAGACCGGTCTTCCCTTGCGCTCCAGGTCGACCATGCACACCGGCTCGATGACATACGGAGTGTTGTGCACGCCCACTCCTCTGGTGATCGACCAGCGCACACCCATGGTTCCGGTGACCAACAGCCCGTCCTTGAGGAAGGCCACCCTCTCCGGGTTGGCGTCGACCACTCCGCGCAACATGCCGAACGAGCGTTCGTGCGGCGTGATGCGAGCTTCGGGAGAGGATGTGCTGCAACGCGCCGCCCACCGGAGGCAGATGGCCCGCAGTCTGTCGGAAACCCTTCGGTTGGGTCTGCCTGACCAGATGGACAGGAAGCGCTCGACGAGGGTCGGTGTGCTCGGCAGCGGCAGCAGCACCCTGCTCCCGGTGCCGTCATCAATACCTAACATCCAACGCCGTGAATCCCAGTCGCACAGTGGTGGCGTCGCCTCCATGAATCCTTCCAGGTTCGCTGCCGGGCGCGGCGCATCGGCCGCACCGACGGTATGGAAGCGACAGGAGCGGAGCGCGGCCCGGCGT
>JAKUTA010000216.1 GCA_022447885.1 Candidatus Poseidoniales archaeon
CCGTTCCGCACTTGCCTTGGCAAATCCATAGGGATTGAACTTGACACTGTCGTCGCACCAGTCGTCGCTGGTGAACAGGCGGCCGTCCTCGAAAGTGCTCGAACTGATGGCGGCCGTGGAGGAGGTGGGCACCAACCGCTCGACGCAGCCGGCTGCGTCGATGGCTGCCACCAGATTCTGGCAGCCGACAACCGAAGGGTCGACGATGTCCCGCTGTGGGTTCTTGGCGACCACGCGCACCGCGGCTGCGGTGTGGATCACATCACTGCATCCTGCCACGGCCGCATTCACCGAGTCGGTATCGAACAGGTCCATGCTGACGACCTCGAGCGAGCCCCCGTCATCGACGGGAAGCAGTTGCAGATGCTCGGTCCTCCCCAGGTCCCGTGCAGCCGCCCGCACATGCATGCCGCGAGCGAGCAGGTTGGCGACCACGTGACTGCCGATGTAGCCCGAAGCCCCGGTCACCAGCACGACATCCCCAGCCATGCGCCTCGCTGACCACCCAATGGCATGAGCCCTTCGCCCGGAGTCGTCAGTTTGATGCACAGGTTGCCTGCACGCACGCTCGATGTCCGCACCCACCGCGCGCACGCCGGCGCTGGCACTCGCCCTGCTGTTCACGCTGTCCGTGTTCACCGGCTGCTTCGGTGGCGATGACGAATCTACACCCAAGGAGACCGATGTATCCCATCCGTCGATCTGGGAGCGCCACACCTTGGAATGGAACACCAGCCACACGCATTCGTTCATCCTCGAGCGCGGCCCGTACCAAGCGCTCGACGTGCAGGAGGCGACCTTCGGAGTGGACACCTCATCGGTGTGGGAGACTGGCCCACCCAACGCCGAGGTGCACCTCTCCTACTGGCTGCCCTCGAACACCCTCGACGGCGAGCAGGTCCCGGTGATCGCAGTCGTCTCACCCTACTTCTCGTTCGGCCAACCGAGCAGCGAGAGCACGCCGACGAACGTCGTCGGCGCCGGACGTGGCGAGTTCATCTTCCAGAATTTCGTGCCGCACGGTTACGCATTCGCTCAGGTCGCCGTGTTCGGTACCGAGGAGAGCAGCGGTTGCTTCGACTATCGTGGAGCAGGTGAGCAGCTGGGGATCGATGCGGCGGTGACCTGGCTCGGCCCGCAGGAGTGGTCGCACGGCAACGTCGGCCGGTATGGCAAGTCGTACGAGGGGGCGACGCAGTGGGAGGCGGCGGTGTTCTCCAACCCCTATCTCAAGACCATCGTGCCCATCTCCGGCACATCCGGGCTGAAGGAACTGCTCTACAAGAACGGCTCTGCGGAAGCGCGTTCCCAAGTCATGCACATGAATTATTTCTCGAGCACCGTGGACTATGACGAGGACGACATGGACAACGTCTGTCCGGACATAGTGGAGGGATTGTTCGCTGGACCGGGCACCTACATCCTCGGCGAGTTCGACCCCTACATGGACAACTACTACGCCGAGCGTTCGTACATCGAGCGCGCGCACGCCAACTACAACGGCTCCATCTACTGGGTGCAGGGGTTGCAGGACTGGAACGTTGACTCGCACATGGTGTTCCCGCACTACGACCGCTTCCTCGAGTCCGGCTTCGACGTCCGTGGCATGGTGGGGCAATGGGGCCATCATTATCCAGACCAGTGGACCAGTCAGGATGACATCGACGATGACAACGGCGGCACCGCCTTCCACAACATGACTCGCTGGGATTGGGGCCAGGACCTGTTCGAGTGGTTCGAATACTACCTGAAGGGGCGCGGCCCGAAGCCGGAGTCGTTCGTGCAGATCCAGCGCAACGACGGCGAATGGCGCATCGAGCCGACCTGGCCGCCAGAGGATTCCGTGTGGACCGAGTTCGATTTCAGCATGTGCACGAACACGAACGGCAACGAATTCGTGGGCGGAGCGCCGCTCATCGGCGGGTCAGTCGAGGTGATCGTCGAGTGCCCCGGCTTCGCTGAGGACGTGCACATCTCCGGGCTGCCCACGCTGCACATGACCGTGCATGCCACCGGCGACGGCGGCCAGATATTCGTCGAGCTGCAGGATGCTGATACCGGGTTGCGCTTGGGCCACGCCACGATGGATGTGCGCTATCACGACGGCGGCCAGGAGCCGCAGACAGTCTATCCCGGCCAGAGTCTGGTGATGAACATGGAGTTCTTCGGCATCGATGCCTTCCTGCCCGCCGGCCACGGCCTGCGGCTGGTGATGACCTCGACCGGCAAGGACTACCTGGCTCCCGCCTGTTCCTGCCCCGTGCACATCATGATGGACGATACCAGCGTCCTAACCATCCCTACCATCGAGCGCGACGGTTCCAGCGTGCTCATCGTTCCACAACCAACCGAGGAGTGAGTGACGTGATGGAGCAGGGAAAACCCCTCCTTACCATTGGCTTCGCGTTCACCGCCCTCGGTATGCTGGTGTTCATGCTCGGGCTGATGGTCTACCCGAGTAATCCGATGATAGCAATCGGATGTGCAGGTTCTCTCGTCGGTTTGGTGATGGTTGGAATAGCGTCCACCATGCTCACCTCCGGATCATCCATCGCCCACCGAGAGGAGGAGCAGATTCCAGTGGTATACAACGTGCCACCCCAGATGCCGCAACCAGTACAGCCCGGCGAGATACGTGTGACCCAAGAAGTCCCTGAACAGCCAGGCCAACAAGGCTGATTGCCAGCTTATCGGTGATGCCCAGGCGGTTGATGGACGCTGTGCTGGACGGAGCCCGGGTGGGACGGGCCTTATAGCGCCCGCACGTTGGTGAGCCGGTAGCTTAGTAGGAGGAACTGACCATGGCCGATCTTGATTTGCTTGACCGAGCTTTCGCCAGTATCATGAGACGCTTCATCGATACAGGCCAGGGGCCACACTATACCGAGCTGGCCTCCGATTTGGGCCTGCCCGTGGAGGATGGTCGGCAGTTGCTCCACGATCT
>JAKUTA010000217.1 GCA_022447885.1 Candidatus Poseidoniales archaeon
GATGACATCCAATCCGGTGTTGGACACGGTCACGTTCACGTTGCGCGGGCCTTCACCGAGCGTCATGAGCAAGGTGTCCGGATTGAACGAGGCTGGTGATGCGGACATCGATGAGATGCCCACATCCTCGTTGTCGAGCTGGATGATGGTGACCGCATCGAGCGAGCCACAGCCGCCCAGCCCCTGCAGGTTGCTGTTGATCCTATCAGGGAAGCATCCCTTGGTGTCGAGCCACCATGCGCCGTTGCCGAACTGGAATCGGTAGTCCCTGTTGCCTATCGCGAGGTCGAGCGCGCTGCTCGAACCACCGACGAACTGGCCGACGAGCACCATCGTCGGACGTCGCCCGACATCCATCGACTGCGGGTTGCGGTAGCCACCGCTACCATCGGACAGTATGATCTGCACAGTGTTCAGGTCGTTCAGGTTATCGATGTTCAGAGAAGTCACGATGTTGCCGCTGGCGCCTGTCAGGCTGGTCACGGACAGGTAGGTCGGGATGACGAAGTCCATGTCCCCATCCTGATTGATGTCGGCGATCTTCAGCGATGCTCCGTAGTAAGCGCCGATGTCAATGGTCGGACCGGCGGTCCAACTCGTCTGCGAGGGGCAGGGCGCGTTGGCGCAGGAGATGTAGGTGACCGTGGAGGCGTTGGTCATGGCGACCATGTCGATGATGCCGTCGGGTGGAGAATCGGTGTCCGCGATGTCGTAATCGCCGTACTCCACTCCAACCTTGAAGGTGTGTGCCTTGTTGGGGTCGTTCCACGCAGCGAAGGTGTTCACGACGGAGTCGAACTCGACTACAGTGATGTTGTCCCAGTCACCGGCTGCCCAGCCAGTGGCCGGGTTGTACGCTGGCCAGACGAGCATCCAAGCGTCCAAGTCCTCGAAATCGGTTGCTGGCACCCCGATGGGAGGCTGAGTGACGGTCTCTCCCCAGTTGCCCAGCCGCAGGTCCCCGTAGACCTTGTTGGCCAGGTTGTCCAACTGGGTCACCTTGTGGTTTGCGGGGCTGTTGCGTTGCCCGCCACCGATGAAGGTCAGCAGGCGCTGCTGACCCGAGGCGATCGACTCGAGGTCGAGTACCACGATGTCGTCAGCACCATCCCCCGTGATGTCCCCCACTTGGAAATTCCACACGATGTCCCCCATGGTGTGCACCGCGTCCTCGACGAACACTCCGTCGCACTCGGGATTGGTGAGCACAGTCAGGTTCCCGCGAACCACTTCAGTGGTTCCATAGACCTGGATGTTGCCCTGATAGAAGACGATGTCATCGTTGCCATCACCATCGATGTCACCGACCTCGACATTGGTCGCATCCGCCATGTCCATCCAATCCTGGCGTCGGGAAGCGTTGTTCGAGACCCAGATGTCAGAGCGTTCCTGATAGGTCCCGCCATCGTTCCACAATATCGACAGGAAGTTGCCCATGTCACTGGCGGTGACTATGTCCTCATCGCCGTCACAATCGAAGTCGCCGGTGGCGAGGTCGAGGGGGTCACGGGCGACCGGATAGTGCTTCGCGTTGCTGGCCGTGACGTCGATCGCCCCCACCAGCACCGAGAGCACCATCAAGCCGACCAGCAGCAGGCTGCGGCGGCGCACATTACTCAGACTCAATTCAGTCGCATGACTCATCATACGCGCCGCCGACTCAGGTTCACTTATTACTGCTTTCGTGCGCGTGTGCGAAGGAATCGTCAATGAATGCGGCGCAGTGGCACGTTTTTTAAGTGAGTGAAATGTTCTCCGAGACCATTCGAGATAACAATCTCAGGGGGCGTCCATCCAGTTGGGTTCGGGGCCATATCCCAGTCTCTCCCCTCCGTGGATCTTGACCAGTCTGCCAAGCCGATGCTGCGCCTCAAGCCAGCTCACGAGCAGCCCCTCCTCCATATCGCTCCTGTCACCGATCGCCTCGAAGATGACATCAGCTGGAAGTCCCATCACCCCGAAGCGACGTACGGCGATGCGGAACAGTTCTCGCAGCCACCCTTCGGCCAGCGGCTCGCTGCTGGTTAACCCCTCCGGGGGTTTCGGAGCCTCATCGTAATCGTCGAGGATGTCCCCCAGTTCCTCTCCTGACGGTGAGCGGGGTTCAAAGAATCCGAGTTTGCGTATCTCCTCATCGAGATCGACACCACCGATCGTCCGTAGACGCTCCGGAAGCCGTGAAGGGTCGGGGGGCGGACCGACCAGTTCTTTCTTCTTGGGCGCTTGCCGGCGCTCCTTGCGCGGAGCGCTCGTTCCCGCATCAGTCCGTTCCGCACCTCCCGCTTGCAGCGGTTGCAGCCATCCTACCTCCTCGAGACCGAGTTCCTGCCGCCAGCGCTCGACCCACTCGGAATCACCCTCCAACAGCACCTCGACATCCTCATCCATGTCGCGGAAGCGATAGCGTACCGGCCCGGAGATTGACGCCATCACCGACTTTCTCCCCATACGGTCCATGAACCAAACGACGTGCGGTGCTGGAACGTGGTGGACCTCACAGACGAGTGAATCCGCCATCCTCATCCTTCAACCATTGCTTTCCGTCAGCGTCGATGTAGGTGGTGGTGCCACCATCCTGGACGAACCGGCCTCCGTCGGGCAGACCAAGGCGGGAACTCACCCTCTTCTTCTCCTGTTCCGGCGACTCGCTTCCGGTCACCTCAGCATCCTCCTCGACTGCAGATTGGAATGGGTCTGGAGGTTCGATCGAGAACAGTGACTGTTCATGCTCCGGCTGTGCGTACGGGTCCTGTGCATCCTTCCAGCGGTTGTAGCCGGTCAGGCTGAGCAACCCGATCAAGATGAGCAGCAATGTGAACAACGCCACTTTCGCCGGGCCTGGCATGCCGCTCGTACTCTCCAAGTCGGGTTCTCCTCCAAGGTCGGTGCCGTCGTCGGGGGTCTGACCGGCGTAAGGCACGAACAAGGGGTC
>JAKUTA010000218.1 GCA_022447885.1 Candidatus Poseidoniales archaeon
CCATCTGGATCACTTCAGTCAGCTGGTGCGGTGGGAGTTCGAGGACGAGATGGCACAGGTCGAACAGCGGTTGAAGGAGTGGCCCAAACGGAAGTTGGCGAGCCATGGACTGGCCCTGTTCGACATGCATGCACGCACCGACGGTTGGATGTTCGGCGACCGCATCCTGCGCCTGACTACACCTCGCGGCGAGCCGATGCCGAGCCATCGGTTCGGCCAAGGGGACATCGTCACGCTCTGTCGCGGGAACCCGCTGAAGGAGGCCGTCACCGAGGGAATCATGCTCAGCCGCCATCGGCGGCATCTGCGCATAGTCGTGGGCGAGCCCCCGGAGAAGCTGCGCAGCGGGGTCTGGCGGCTCGACCGCGGGGCGAATCGGGTGGCGCACGACCGCATGCAGGCGGCGTTGCAGGCGGTCGTGCTCGAGGAGGATGCGACCGTGCTGTCCGACCTGCTGCTCGGGGCGCTCCGCGACCCTGCCTCGTCGGCCGCCACCAAGGCGGACCTTGGCGGAGCGCGTCGGCGCATGCAGCCCGAGATCGACACGGATGCGCTCAACCCGAGTCAACTCGCCGCCATCGAGGCGTCGTTCGAGCAGCGCCTGACACTCGTGCAAGGACCCCCGGGCACGGGCAAGACGCACACGGCGGTGCACATGCTGAAGGCGTGGGCGCAGGAGGGACTCGGACCCATCCTGGCGTGTGCCGACAGCAACGTGGCGGTGGACAACCTGCTCGAAGGGCTGCTCAAACTCGGAGTCAGGGCGGTCAGGCTCGGCCAGCCGGTGAAGGTGCGCGAACACCTGCGCGCGGCGACGCTCAGAGCACTGATGGAGGAGCACCCGCGGAATGAGGAGATCGAGTTCATCCGCCAGCACCAGAACGAACTGGGGCGCCAGCTCGACCGCGCCAAGGGGAAGGAGAAGGGGCTCACCCACCGCGACATCCGACAGGGTTGGAAGGACATCCGCACCATCGAGGACGAGATCATCGAGGACATCATCGAGCGTTCCGAGGTCATCTGCGCCACCTGCATCGGCTCCGGCCATCCGTTGCTCGAGCGCAAACGCTTCCCGCTGCAACTGATCGATGAAGCGACGCAAGCCACGGAGCCGACCACCTGGGTGCCGCTGGTCAAGGGGGCCAGACGACTCGTGCTCGTCGGCGACCACCACCAGCTGCCACCGACGGTGATCTCGCTGCGCGCCGAGGAGGAGGGGCTCGACCGCAGCCTGTTCCAGCGTCTGGTCGACATGGACATCGAGCCGCACATGCTCACCGTGCAGTACCGCATGCACCCGGTCATCGGCGAGTTCTCGTCAGCCCGCTACTACGACGGGCGCATCGAGGACGGTGTGACGGCCGAGGACAGGCCGGCCCCAGCCGGATTCCTGTGGCCCGACTGGGAGCACCCGGTGGCGTTCGTGCCCGTCGACGGGTCCGAGCGGGACTCGGAGGACGGCGCGTCGAAGGAGAACATGGACGAGGCGGCATGGGTCGTGCGCGTGGTCGAGGGGCTTCTGCAAGGTGGGGACCTGCAACCTCGGGACATCGGCGTCGTCACCCCGTACAACGGGCAGGTGCGCCTGCTGACCGACCTGTTCGGCCAGGCGGGAGGACTCGAAGATGACGCGCAGCACGGGAAGGGAAAGTTCACCGGACTGGAGATCCGCAGCGTCGACGGCTATCAGGGACGTGAGAAGGAGGTCATCGTGCTCTCGAGCGTGCGCGCCAACGACACCGGCGATGTGGGATTCCTGCGCGACTGGCGGCGTCTGAACGTCGCGCTCACGCGGGCGCGCAGGGGACTCATCGTGATCGGCTCACCGACCACGCTCAGGCACGACCCGGACTGGGGAGCCTGGCTCGAGTGGGTGGCGGGAAGGAAACTCGAAGCGTGGCACATCCTCCAGAGTTGACCAGAGGTGATTGGATGGCGTCAGTGGATCTGCCGATGGAGATACCGCAGACCGGCCCGATCAGCCTGTCCGGCGGCGACGCCGAGCAGGAAGGGCACTGGCCGATTCCCGAGGGTGTGGTGCTCGCGAGCCTGCCGAAAAGAGTGGGTGCGTGGATGCTCGACACGATCTTCGTGATGGGAGTGCTGCTGCTGCTGACAACACTCGTCGGCGGTTGGGGAGCCAACATCCTGCTGGCGTTCGACTACTCGCTTCCACTCGAAGGGGGGCGCTCGGCGGCATTGTTCGGGGTCAACTGGTTCCTCATCCTCGGAGGCCACTTCCTCTACTTCCGCCACACCGGCATACGCTTCTCCCGCTCGCTCGGCCAGCGCTGGTTCGGCCTGGCGGTCGTGCGCGAGGATGGCGAGGTGCTGCCGTCCTCGGGATGGGACGGGCGCGCGCTGCTGAAACTGCGTTACCTCATCCCGGTGCTCGGGCAATTCTGGTTCGGCCCGCGGGATGTCCTGCTCGCCCATCGCAGGCACACGCATCAGAGTTCGGTTGACCTCAAGGTGGCGAGCATCGTCGCCGTGGCCGACTCGCTGCCGCCGGCCTGCCGAGCGCACATACGCTGACTTCAGTCGACGGTGAGTAGTGGTTGGTCAGCGGGTGGGCATCCGTGGCACTCTCCGGAGTGCGCTTCAAGTAGCAGGGCGGGTGTCGCTTTGGCAGGCGTTGCCATGTCTGACGAGTTGGTCGCACGCATGGACGGACTCAGCGCCCGCGTGCATGCAGCGGTCGACGACATCGACGACGACGACCGGGATGCGCTGCGCATCGTCATCGAGGTGACCAACGAGGGTTCGACCCCTGCACACCAACTGAAGGCCAGCCTGCGCACCATGGATGGTGGCCTCGCCAAGATGCACGAAGGAGCGGACTCGATCCAGGCAGGCATGCGTCAGGACTTCGTCTACTTCGTGGGACGGGAATCCGGAGCGTGGATGTTCAAGCTGGA
>JAKUTA010000219.1 GCA_022447885.1 Candidatus Poseidoniales archaeon
TTCGTGGTCGTGAACGACACCCGCATCACCGAGGACTATGCCTTCTCGACCCGTCCGCAAGTCGACCTGCTCTCCAACGGCTGGTTCGAGTTCGTCTGGTCGGACAGTCGCAATGCTGACGGTTCATCGCCGTCGGACCCGCACGAGGTCTACTACAAGCGAGTGGATATCTCCGCGTGGGATTTCAGTGGACAAGCGGGCGGCATCGACATCGGGTCCATCCAGGGTGCTGAGAGCAGCGAGGTGGTACTCACCCCGGTCGAGAACGGTGGATTGGCTGTCGGTTCGCGCAACGCGGACGTGCACAGCTCACAGCCGGCGTTCGTGGTCGATAACGACGACCTGATGCACGTCGTCTGGGTGGAACACGATGCGCAGAGCACGACCAACATCTCCTATCGCCGCTCGACCGATGCCACCAGTGGGATGTTGTTCGGGCCTGCCTACGAGATATCTGAATGGGACAGCGAGAAACAGGGCGCCGGGAATCAGCTCAAGTTGGTCGATGTGGACGAGCACGACGGCCAACCGCCTGCGCTGGCGGTCACCACCGACCGGCTGCGCACGGCCGCGGTCGCTTGGGTTGACAACGTTCCGTGTGATGGCATCAGTCCGGCCTCTGGGGAACACATCTGCCTACGCCGCATACAGCGCAGCCTGGTCATCCTCGAGCCGGTCAACCCAACCGGGCAGCTGGTGTTCGAACCGGGTGAGTCGAAGTCCGTGGATTTTGAGATCGACTATCGCGGTTCCGCCAGCAGCGGGGATATGACCACCCACCTCGACTGGATCTCAGGGATGTCCACCAACTGGGACATCTCCATGGTGGTCGGTTCAGGACAGAGCGCCAACACTCTCTCACCACTCGATGAGGACTTCCAGATCAGTCCAGGCGCCACACCGTTGGAGGTGACGATCACCGCCCCCTCGAAGTACGCAGCGAGTGATCCTGAGAATCACCTCCCCTCACTATCCATATTGAACGAAAACGATGGGGTGCTGAATTCTTTCATCCTCGATATCGCGCTCAACGTCGTACACGGCATCGAACTGACCGCGCCACAGGGCTCCATTGAGATCGAGCAGGGCGGCAGCGGTCTGTTCAGCGTCAACATCAGCAATTCAGGCAACATCTGGGAAGAGATATCGTTTCCCTCCACCACCACCGAGGCGGGGCGCGCTCTGTGGGGCCTGCCCTACGGTTGGAGCATCAATTTCGTTGATTCGGTGGACGTTCTGAATGGTCAGATGATCACCAAGAACCTGCAGGTCAGGGTGCCCGACTTCCAAGATGAGGGCTCAGTCATCCTCACGCTCATGGGCACATCCACCAAGGCTGCCCAGCCGAGTCCCAGCGAGGGTTCACGCACGACGCTGGACCTGGAGGTCATCGTCGCCATCCGCCGGAGCGGGAACATCGTGTTCGAACTGTGGGACACCGAGGAGAGTGTGAATCCGGGTGAATGCGCTGACTTCCGTATCATCGTGAACAAGAACTACGGTAGCGGGACCCTCAGGTTCTCGATGCCGATGGCACCTGCCGAAAGGCCCGGTCACATATCCGGGGCGGATTGGAAGAAGGAGCATTGGACCGTGTCCGTCGACTTCTCAGAGGCTCCGGGTGGCAACGACAACGGCCTGGCCGGGCTGCGGACCTGGGCCGGCGGCAGCAGTCATCCAGTGACAGTGGAGTTGTGCGCGCCCGAACTGGGACTGGCCGGGGTGAAGGAGAAGGTGTCCTTGCGGGCGGAACTCGCCAGCGATTCCCGTGTCAACGATGAGGTGCAGATGACCGCCACCATCCGGGCGGTGTGGGGTCTGGAGGCGTTCTTGCTCGATGAACCCGGACAGGTGTATCCCGGTGAGATATTCGAGGTGGGAATCAACGTGACCAACATCGGCAACATCGCCGACACGTTCGACCCGCGTGCCGGCGAAGGCAGCCAGTCCTGGGGAGTCGAAGTGGTACCCGGAACCACGTCTGGGCTGATGCCCGCCGCGTCGGTGACGATGTACGTGCGCGTGCAGGCGCCGTTCGACGTTCCCGCCGGTGAGCAGACGGTACGGATCGACCTCGTCTCCACGGCCACCGACGAGGAGTCGTTGCGTACATCGGTGAACATCTCGGTCGAACTGCTGCCGTGGGTGGACCTGGCGCTCGAGCACGAGGGTTCCAAGGAGATCTGGCTGGATATGCGCGGGCATGTGGACATCATGTTCACTGTCGTCAACAACGGCAACTGGATGGAGGCGCCCTGGCTGGAGAACCACACCCTGGAAGGGGACCTTGGATTGGCTCTGGAACCGGGGTTGGCGGGCCTCGAAGGTGTGCAACTGACCTGGTATCTGGTGGAGAACCCGGGAACCCCAGTGGCGCTGTTCTCCGCCATCGAACTCGATGAGCAAGGACGGCTCCGGTTGCCCGAACTTGCTCCCGGAGCAAAGATTCCCGTCGTGCTGCGCGTGAGCGTGGACGGCTGGCCCGGATGGGGTGAGAACGAGCTCGGTGTGCGGCTGCGCTCAGGCATGGGCTACGCTGACGAGGGGGGAGACCGGGACGCCGACACGAGTTGGCTCAGCTGGGGAGATGACGACTCCAATGACCAGCGCTTCACCTTCCGCGTGCGAGTTGCTGACCTCAGCGTGCACACGATCACCGAATCGTTCGAGGATGGCAAGGTGTTGCTGGAGATCACCGTGCGCAATCTGGGTGACGACGATGCGTCGAACATCGGCGTGCGCGTGTGCGGCGACCGCACCTCCGAGCAGGTCGAGAGCAGTGGCTGCAGCCTCTCGCAGTCTGTCGCTGACGCGAGGATCCCGTTCATACCGGCCGTCTCTGGGGGCCGACCGGGGGAGCATACGCTGACCGTCTCGTTCCCGTCCGAAGCCGCTCAGTTG
>JAKUTA010000022.1 GCA_022447885.1 Candidatus Poseidoniales archaeon
AGACCACCGTGGATTCATCGAGACCGGCGATGGCGGAGACCGCCCGCCTGAGTCCGGAACGCAGGACATGTCCAGACAGCGGGTCGAGGTAGAGGCGGGAGATGCGCTCGCCGAAGGGTGTGGCGGAGTAACACATCGCATTCGCTTCGGGGGCGTCGGGTTCCATGCGCGTCGAGTCCATCAGTTGCGATGCTTTCTGGAACCCGATCACGGCCGGACCCTTGCGCTTGGGTCGGTGAGCCGGCAGTGCAGGCAGTCTTGGAGAATCTTGCAGCCCGACGCCAGCCTCATCCCTCGCCGCAACGGCCCATGGGGGCAATTCGTCATCCCATTCCTCTGCATCGACCCCGCTCTGCGCGGTTGCGACCATCTCCGCCACGCTGGCGGCGATGTCGGCGGCAAGCTCCTCGTCCTCGCCTTCACGGTCGATCATCTCGTGCTCGGCGAGCCATCCGAGGATGCCGTCGATGCGGTCGGCGAGCAGTTCGCGCGGCTGATTGTAGGCCAGGAAGGTCGAGTCGAAGAAGCGGCCGATGGCCCAACGTGAGCGAAGTCCACCGGTTGCGATTGCGGCGAGCACATGCATGCGCATCGGGGCTTCCATGTGCAGTTTTGAGACGACCTCTTCCGGTTTCCCGTTCAGATAGTACTGCGCGAGGGTATCTGCGTCCTCGTGGTTCTTGCAGTGGATCCACGCCTCACCCAGGTCGTCATGTCGTGGACGGCCGGCGCGACCGAGCATCTGCTGCACTTCGATGACGCTCAGGAGTTTGCTGCCGCTGCCATCCCAACGGCGCAGGTCGCGCACCAGCACTCTGCGTGCGGGCAGGTTCACCCCCGCCGCCAGAGTCGGAGTTGCGACGAGGCAGTTGAGCGTCCGTTCGCGGAAAGCGTCCTCGACCAATCGCCTTTGACGGGGCGTCAGTCCGGCATGGTGGAACGCCACCCCGCCGCGGATCGCATCAGCCAACTTGTCTGCGAGGCTCGACGAGTCATCCCCCCTCTGGAACTTGTCAGCCAGCCCATCGAGCAGGGCTCGCCTGTCCACCGTGTCCTCATCTCGCTCCAGTTGGGCACGGATGCGCTCGCCCAACTTGGTAGCCGCACTGACAGCCGACCTTCTCGTAGAGACGAAGCAGAGCAGTTGACCCCCTTCCGCCACCACATCGTTGAGTATCGCTTCCAAAGGCTGGGTTTTCTTGCCTGGGATCTTCCGTGGGGGAGGCAGCGTGCCTTCATCTCCTCCTGCCATGACCTGACGACGAACCTCCACCTCGAGATCGCACTCGGTGGCGTACTGCAATGTCACCGGACGCCAGTCCGAGGTGATCAGTGTGGCGTCGAGCCAGTCGGCGAGTTCGGCGGCGTTGCCCACCGTTGCCGACAGCGCGATGATCTGTGCGTCCGGCCGAACGTCGCGCACCCGCGCCAGATTGACTTCGAGCGTCGGCCCACGGCTCGCATCGTGGATCAGGTGCACCTCATCGGCGACCACTACGCTGACCCGTTCGAGCAGGTCATCGCGGTTGCGCAGCATCGAGTCGAATTTCTCTGACGTGCACACGAGCACATCTGCGTCATCGATGCGCTTCGCTTCCCCGGTGCGGTCACCTATGGCGATGCCCACGTTCAGGCCGAGTGCGTCACCCGCCTGCTGGAGTTCCTCGACCTTCTCGGACGCCAGCGCCTTCAACGGCACGATATAGACCGCGCGACTGCCCGGCTCGTCGACCAGCAACTTACGCAGGATGGCCATGTACGCCACCAGTGTTTTCCCGCTGGCCGTCGGCATCTCCAGCAGCAGGTTGTCCCCGGCGAGAGCGTACGGGATCGCCTCTGACTGCGGCGGATACAAGCGCTCGATGCCCCATCCTTCAATGATGAAATCCAGTACCTCCCGCGGCAGGTCGAGTTCCGATACCGCCAACCCAACGTCATCACCATCAGGCATGACCCTCATCCGCACGCCGCCCCCCAAGAGGATAGCGGTGAGAAATCGCTGGAGCAGCAGAGTGGAAGAGGCACGTCCGTGGATGTGCGCAACGAAAGCGGATACGTTGAAGGGCTCAGGTAGACTGAGCAGGGCGATGGCCGAGGAGGGCAGCGTCGAGCAACTCGTCGAGGAACGGCTCGAGGTGTTCGGCGATGAACCGGACATCAACGATTGGCTGGAGGTGTTCTGGGGCTCCATGCTGGTCATGATCGGCTTGCACCAGATGATCAACCCCGGCAGCCTGCTCCAAACGACGACGATGCAATGGCTCGGCGCTGGTGTCACCGCGCTAGGCCTTTCATGGATCGGACACGGCCTGAAGGACATGGGTGTGAAGGAGATGCGCCGCAGTCTGGCGACGCTGGAGTTGACATCCTCCTCCAAGCGCCGCGTCGACTACGGCCTCATCCGCGACGTTCTGCTGCACCCGGACCAGTACGGCAGTTTCCTGCTCGAAGCCTATCAGGCCGCCTACGAGGATGGAGTGCTCACCGACACCGAACTCGATGAGTTGTCCAGGCTCAGTGACATGCTGGACATACCACCGCGAGATGCGGCGAAGATCGCCACCCGCGCAGCCATCAACGCAGCCATCAGGGACGGGAAGGCGACCGCGGCTGAGATGGCGCTCATCGAGGGTTCAGCGCGCTCGGCGGGACTGTCCGAGGAGGACATGCAGAAGATCCGCGACGCGCTCGAAGATGGCATCATCGACGACGATGAGAAGAAGATGCTCGACGATGTCCTGGGCCGTGTCTGAAACTGAATTACCTCTGTCCGGTGAATCAGCGAAACATCTTCTCAGAGAGTTCCTGAGTCTGACGCAGACGATACCATTCGATTCCACCGGCAGCGAGAAGCAGCAGGATTCCGCCGGTCACCCACATCCCTTCCTTGGCTACGAATCCATCAGCGACTTCGATCCCCTCGGAACTGGGGACTGAACCTGCATCAAGGCGGCTGTTCCCCATGTACGAGACTTCCATGCCGTCGATGCCGCAGTCACAGTAGGAGATGGTCAGCAGTATGGGATACAGGTCATTCTGCAGACGGGTCCAGTCAGTCAACGAGATGGAATCCGGTCTGCTGGTCCAGACCGGATCCGCGGCGGTGCCTGCCCCGTTGGCCGCCGCCATGCTCCAGTCGATGTGCAACAGTTCTCCCTCAGGGGGTTCATCGACCATCAGCAGCGCCTCGAGCATCAGCAGGTCGAGCGTGAGCAGACGACCGGCAGCCAAGATGAAGCGCACCTTGTCGATGTCGGTCATCGGGTTGTCCTTGAGATAGCCGAACACGTGGTCGTCCAGTCGCACCTGCTCGAGTTCCTCGACATGCACCTGCCAGCGACCGTCGTCGGTCGGGTGCGCACCGACCACGTGCAGGCGCAAGCGCAGGTTCTCGCCCGGCTTCACACCGAACATGCCACTCACGGCCGCTGCATGCCCGCCGTCCAGCCCAGCCCTCTCGATGCCCGCCAATCGGGCCTCGATGAGGTCGTCGAGCAGCACCTCGTTCGCTCGCGGCGCTTCGTCGGTCATCGCCCAGATGGGTGATGCGATTCCCCCGACCACCAGCAACACCAGTGCCAACGGGATCAACACCCGCTTCGACCAGCGGTTGTTCGAGGCGAACGCCAACCCGGAGATCGCGGCTCCGGTGCCGAGCAGGGCGAGCAGCAATGTGAACACGCCTGCCCCTCCGAACTGCTGGAATTCGTCGCTGCTGCCGACATGCGCCTGGCCGGAGAGCCAGCTGGCGTCTCCAGTGAATTCAGAAGGTGATGTGCTGCCGATGCCCTCGTAGGAGAGCCTGCCGAACCAGGAGTAGGCCTGGAAGTGGTTTGAGAGGCCAGTCCAGCAGGCGAGGTATTCACCCTTGCGAGGTTCGTCGTAGCGTATCTCAGATACCGTCTCCCCCCCCTCGTAGGTCGTCTTCACGGCCGGGTTTCGTGGTGAGTTACCTCCCTCCCTGATCAACTCGGGTGGAGTGTGCGGCTGCTCGATCTCGAGTGGAACGCTCTTCCAACTCACGTACAGGGTCAGGGCCTCCACGTCGTCCTCGATGGGGAAGGTGTAGCAGTCCTGGTCGGCGTCGAGCAATGCTCCCTGCTGGATCTGCTCGACCATCTCGAGTACCACGGGATTGCCGGCGCTGCTCGGCTCGTCGATGTTGGCGCTGTCGACGTCGGCGCTCCATTCGACGGGAAGCGTGAGCCACGAGTCGCTGCGCAGGCGGAGCTCCCAGGTGACCGGTTGATCGATCTCGAAGGACAGCGTCAGGCTGACCGGATTGCCGGGGCGCAGCAACCTGCCGCGGTCGAGATTCAGTTCCTCGTTCTCGATGTGGTATCTTCCCTGCTGCTGGGTCAGGGTCGTGTCGGCAGGAATCGTCCACTGGTTCTGGCTGGGACCGAGGCGCAGGTCGACGACGATGTCAGGTGCGACGAGACCGCCGACATCCTCGCGCACGATGAGGTCGATGACCAACTCGTCGAGCGTCGGTGGCAGCAGGGACATCTGTCGCTGGTCCGGAGCCATCTGGAATTCCAAGCGCACGACCACCGGGTTGAGGGGTGTCGCCGCCGACTCCTGACGGCTGATGCTGTCCAGTCCGGTCGCTTCGTTGCCCAACAGGCATGACGACTCAGTCAGGCAGGTCAGGTTGAGCGTCGCCTCTCCGACACCCAACTCGGCCTCGGCGACAGGAGCCGGCAGGAGCAGGCCGAGCAGCGCGCACATGAGCACGAGGCGGGCGATGCGCCCAGCGCGGGTGCGCTCTGGGCGTGCAGGCGGGCGGGTCGCGCTCGCTCGCTCCATGAGCGAGCGGAGAACCCTGCCCGGTTTGGGTTTTCTCTCTCCGTGGAGCTCGCGAGCCCGATCATCCTCAGGCGGTGACCGCTGGCACATCGACAAGCGGAACGCGACAGGTGCGGCAGCGATAGCGTCCGGCGGCCCGCACCGATCGTGAACAGCACCAACCGCATTCAGGACAGGTCCACGACCAACGCCAGTTGACGGCACGAATGTGCCGTGCGAAGGTCTCCTGGAGCTTGTGTGCTTCCGTATTCGGCCAAGATGCTTCCAGTTTCCGGAAGTTCCTGTCATGGTGAACATGACCGAGAGCGTGCAGGAACTCGTGGTACAGCAGGAACGAGGCGTACTCCTTCCACTCCTCCTCCAACACCTGCGGATGCAGTGCAACCTCGCGCACGTCACCAGGTCCGAGCCCGCCAGCCGCGGTGCGTCTTCCCTTGTGATAGCGACAAACGCCGTGCAATCGAGTCGCATCTCGTCGTAACCTGCCGAGAGGCACATCCTCCAGCCCACGGATGTCATGATCGGCCAGTTCGGGAATAGTGGCCATGATGCCGAGCACCCTGTTGCGCAGTCCGTTGAGGCCTCCATGAGTCGTGGTTTCCTCTGCAGGATCCATCTCCATCGGCGCAAACTCGATCTGCAAGCGCTGCTGACCGGGTGGCAGTTCGACGGTCATCAGGACTCACGCGGGTGTTCCCAGCCTTCAATGATGAGGCAGTATTGGTTGTCTTCCGGGGATCGTATGGTGGTTCCGTCAGTCCCAGCGGTGGTATGCCGGGTGGCCCTCTTTCACCGAGACGAACAGCCCCTCCCCCTGGGCGCACAACTTGCCATCCGCCACCAGCTGCATGCTCACCCGAGCGCGGTCCTCCATGAGTTCGAGCACCTCACCCGTGACGTGCAGGGGGGTGTTCGCAGGGGTGGGCCTGCGCAGTTGGACCGAGTACGAGGCGGTGACCGTGCAGGGAGGGTGGTCTTCTCCGTGTGAGTCCATCAGCGCGATCGCCGCCACCCAGTTGCCGTGACAGTCGAGCAAGGTGCCGATGATGCCTCCGTTCACCATTCCGGGGAACGCCTGGTGCTCCTCAGATGGGGTGAACCAGAGTTCCAAACCTTTCTCGCTGCGCTTGGAATCGATGCGCAGACCCTTCTCGTTGGCCGGCCCGCATCCGAAGCAGATCGACTTGGGCGCATAGCGCCGCTGCACACCTACCTCCTCATCGCCGCCCATGCCCGCTTCTCGCCGGTGCCCGCTCATCTCCTTTGGGGCGCGCCACCACCGCAGACCAGAGCCGATTCTGCACCCTCGTAAACCCTGTTTTCGCATGGTTTTGGACCCGTGGGCTTTTTCAGCCCCCCTCACCCAGCATTCGATGGTGAAGAGGGCGCGTAGCGCCCTTGAATCGGAGGGGATGCGGATGCCCGACAGCGAGATTTCCATGTCTGGGGCGAAGCGTTCGAAGCCGAAGAAATCGGTGTCCAAAGAGAAGACATCGGTGAAGTCGAAGAAGACCGTGCAGAAGAGATCGGTGTCTGAAGAGAAGCAGACAACGATGTCGCAGAGGAGCAGAAGCAGCAGTTCGGCACTCAAGGTGAGCAACCAGATCCCAGAGGAGCGGCGCCGAAAGATCAAGTCTGCGATGGCAGGTCACAAGCGTGCCAAGCGCACCGAGTGGGACCGAGCAAAGGGAGTCAAGCAGCATCGTATCCTCAAGAAGCGGGTGAAACCGGGGACCATTCGCAAGATCAAGTTTCCATTGCTCGATGTTACGATGGGCGATGACTGGCAGACCCCGATCACCGTCATCCACGGTGCTCGTCCAGGTCCTGTCGTCACCATCACCGGTGCCATCCACGGAGACGAGTTGATCGGTCCGCTCGCCTGTTCGATGCTCTGCCAGGAGACGCTGACCTCAGATGGCAAACCGCTCGACCCGCTCACGATGGCCGGAACCGTGCGCATCGCCCCGATCCTCAATCCTCCCGGATTCCGGCAGAACAGTCGTTACTTCCCCGACGGGCGTGACCTCAATCGCGAATTCCCTGGCTCCCCTGATGGCAACACCACCCAGCGGGTCGCCGATCGCATCTGGGATCTGCTGCTCTCTGACTCGGATTACATCATCGACCTGCACGCTGCCGCCCGTGGCCGCTCGAACCTTCCTCAGGTGCGCGCCGACCTCGCCCATCCCGAGAGCAACAAACTCGCCCGTGCCTTCGGCGTCGAGGTCATCCTCGACTCCAAGGGGCCGCGTGGCACGCTGCGCCGCGTCGCTGTGGACAGCGGGATCGGCTGCCTGACCTACGAGGGAGGCGGCGCCAACTTCACCGACCACGAGGCGGTGCAGGTTGCGGTCTACGGGGTGCTCAACTCTCTGCGCAGCCTGCATGTCCTCCCTGGAATTCCCAGCCGCCCCCGCTTCCGACTGCTCGCATCCGGCTCCACTTGGCTGCGGGCCGAGGAGGGGGGTCTGATCGACATGCGTGTCGAGCCCGGTTCGTTCGTCGAGAAGGGTGATATCATCGGGCGCATAGTGGATCCGCAGAATCCCGGCGTCGCCGTCGACATCATCTCCCCCGAGCGCGGCCTGCTCATCTGCACGGCAAACAATCCGTTCGTGCACGCCGGCACTCCGGTCGGTCACCTGCTCCCCATCACTCGCGGCGTCAAACTGGTCAAGCGGCAACTCGACGCCCAGAACCGATTGATAGTCTCGGGAAGCCAGGGAGAACCCGCATGGCGTGAGGAGGCCGAGGTCGACGAGATCGCCATCGGGGGAAGCTGGTCCGGCGGTGCCGTCGATGCGGAATGGCAGCGTGACTGGGCCCAACCTGCGCTGGGTGATGCGGAACTGGCGGCAGCGGAGGCTGAGGAGGAGGCGGCGGAAGAGGAGCAGTGAGTTCCTCCGTCACTCTCTTGTATGTTCGAGTTTCCTATCGAGGTGAAGCGGATGACTGAGCGCGGTTGGAGCCCTGACGAGGAGGCTCGTGAGAAGAGCAAGAAGGCCCAGGTGGTAGCCTCGATGCTTGAAGACGAGTCGCTTGAGCGGCTGCGCGACATGTCGGAGAGTGAGGATTCGGACCTCGAAGCGGCGCGCAGCGAGCGCCAGTCCCGCCCCGACCTGCGGATGGACACCACTGCCGAGGAACAGGCGCGGGCGAACCGCAACACGGACATCTGGACCTACGCGCTCGTGGGCATCGCCATCGCCATCGTGCTGGTGGGCGCCGCCTTCGGCCTCGGCTGGGACCTGCTCACTTGATCGGGGCTCCAATCAGGCTCGGTTTCTGCATACGCAGCACGGCGGGAGGAGGTCTGCGCCGACGCGTGATGAGCATGAACAACAGCATGAACACCAGCACAGCACCGAGTCCGATCACCGCCTCGTTGGGTATCGACAGCCCCCCGATTCCCGTGCCGGTGACGTTCCCGTCAGCCTCATCATCGCCGACTTCCTGATTCTCCTCCGGCTCGGGCTCCGGTGGTGGAGGATTCCACACCTCGTATTCGAAGGTCCAATTCCACAACAGGGATTCGTCAGCGTCGGTGAGCACGAAGTGGATGTTGAACGGACCGACCGTCTCGTTGTGTCGGTGACAGATGACCTGCTCCAACTTGTCGAAGGCGAGCGGTTCCTTGCAGTCGGTCGCCGCGAACCCGAACTCCCGTTCGCCTTCTCCGGCTACGTACGCGAATCCGTCAGGGCCGGTGACCATCCAGCGCACGCTGGCGTTCTCGTCCAGAGTCGTCCAGTCCCAGCCAACATCGGATACGATCACCTCGATGCGGAACCCAGAACCGTCTGAGTAGAGCCGCGTATGTGTCCCACTCGGCAATTCATGGTCACTGCTGTTGTACAGGCCATGCAGTTCGAACCGGAAGTGCGCGGTGCGGTTCACATCGTTGTCGATGTCACCATCGCAGTCGTCGTCGATCCAGTTCCAGGTCTCGTTGGCATCCGGCGAGCGCGCCGAGTCGTTGTCGTCGCAGTCATCGAACCAGCGGTAGCCGTCGCCATCCTCGTCGAGGTCCGGCGACAGCGGATCTGTCAACGTGTAGAGCCACTCCTCGCCGTCGAGCAGCCCGTCGCGATCGGTGTCGTTGTGGAACGGATCGGTGCCGATCAGGTTGTACTCATCGAGGTCGAACAGCATGTCGCCGTCGCTGTCCATCCCTTGGAAGTCCTCGTCGATGAGGTCGTCGCAGTCGTTGTCGAAGCCATCTAGTTCCTCAACCATGCCCGGATTACGGGTGGGGTCTTCGTCATCGCAGTCGGAGAACCAGTACCAACCATCCCCATCGGTGTCGTTGTCGAAGGTGAGCGGGTCGGAGCCATGCACGTTCACCTCATCCCCGTCCGAGAGCCCATCCCAGTCGCTGTCCCACAGTGAGAGGTTGGTGCCATGCACATGGTACTCCGCCCAGTCGCTGAGCCCATCCGAGTCGCTGTCTGTGGCGTTGAAACCCTCGTCCACCAAGCCGTTGCAGTTGTCGTCGATTCCGTTGAGCCTCTCGGCAGCCACCGGATTGATGAGCGGGTCGGTGTCGTTGCAGTCAGAGAACCAGTACCACGTGTCATTGTCCGTGTCGTTGTCATAGACCAAGGGATCCGAGTGGTGGAACATCACCTCTGGACCGTCGAGCAGCCCATCTCCGTCAGTGTCGTTGTTCAGCGGGTCGGTGCCGTTGACGAGCACCTCGACGCCGTCGGTCAGGCCACCGTCGTCGGTGTCGGAAGCCAACGGGTCGGTGGAGAGGTTGAGCACCTCGTCGCCGTCGCCGAGCGAGTCGCCGTCGGTGTCGACGTTGTCAGGGTCGGTCAGGTAGATGTTCGTCTCATCATCATCCAGAAGGCCGTCTCCATCGGTATCCCGTTGCTCATCTATCCCGTGCAGCATCAACTGCCAGGAGTCGAAGGTGCCGGAGGCGCCCGAGTCTTTGTCCTCGACCTCGATGCTCCAATTTCCTCGTGCTGGCTCGCCCCAGAAGTGCGTGCTGGTGAACACCCAGTCAGCGTAGTTGTTGCCATTGTCGTTATGCTCCCGGGCGAGCGTCGATTCCGTGCCTGATGGGGAGATGAGCGTGATTTCGAGGTCGCCCCGCGCTGAATGCGTGATGTCGACGTAGATCTCGACCATCTCCAGTGTGATTTCATCGCTGACATAGACACTCTCGTTCACCGCTACGCCGGTGTCGTCAGGAATCGAGGTTCCCGGCGAGAACAGCTGGCTGGTGTAATTCATTTCAGGGTCGACCGTCGTCCAGTTGCGAGCGAGTTCGACCGCCGCCCCCGCGTCGATTACGCCGAAGCCGTACTTGTGGCTGACATCATGACCGGCTCCGTTGACGTCCCACGACCAGTCGTTGGCGTCGTTCACACGCGCCGTCTCGACCAGAATGTGCTGCACGTCTCTCCAGGTGAGGTTGGAGTTGCTCTCGAGCATCAGGGCGATGATCCCGGAGACGAGCGGTGTGGCCGAAGAGGTGCCTCCGAAGTCGTCGGTGTAGTCACCGTTCGAGTAGCCCTGGCCACCTTCGATGTCGGTGGTGGTGATGCCCTCTCCATCCCCGTCAGAGGGAGCGGCGATGAGGATGTTGTCACCCGGTTCAGAGTACCACGAGTTGTCCCCGTAGTGCGTGGTGGCGGATACGGCGATGGTGAAGCGGTTGTTCGCCCAGCCATCAGCGTTCGAGTCGTCGTTGCTCGAAAGGCCGTTGCCGGCAGCGAAGGTGATGATGTTGCCAAGGCCCCCCCTGCCCTGATAGGCGTCCGCCTCCATCGCCGCGAGCATCAGCGGTCCGGGCCCTTCGAGTATGGCCCCATTGTCATAGGGACCCCACGAATTGCTGTAGATGTCGATCGTCTGGCGGTTGTGCGATATTGCGCCCGCCTCATCAGAATCCGAGAACCCGCAGGCGATCAGGCGAAGACCCACCAGGTCCGCGTCAGGTGCTGAACCTGACACGCCGATGCTGTTGTTGCCCGTCCCGGCGGCGACTCCAGCGACGGCGGTGCCGTGTGGGTCGTTGTTGCCCGGGTTGGGGTTACCGTCGTTTCCGCACCAGTCCCAATCCAGACTGTCTCGATAATTGGTTGACAGATCTGCATGATCGGTATCGAGTCCGTCGTCGACTATGCCGATGACCACGCCAGTGCCGAGCGTCGAGTTCCACACACCGGTGATATTGACATCCTCGCCGACAGTTCCACTGGTCTGGCCGGTGTTGCGCAGGTGCCATTGGTCGCCGAAACGCGGGTCGTTCGGAATCATCTTCTTGCTCATCTCCCGTTCCACCAGCGGATAGGCCACTTCGATGACACCCCCCGCCTGCAGAGACGCGACCCGTGCCGCCACAGAGTTGACTCCACCGAGTTCGTCGACATCCACTATCCACGCGCCCGCGAGGTCCGGAGCGGGCTGACCCATGGCATTCTGGCTGACCACCACCCACGACTTGGCGGTGGCCAGTTCATCGGCGGAGTAACGGTCGAGGTCGCTCACCCGGGCGAACGCGGCGCGGATGACTGGAGAATAGCCGTTGGTGATCGGTGCTGCATCAGGGTCGTAGGGCAGTGGCGCTCCCAGGCCGGTCTCTAGCGGGGCGCCCTGCACGACTGGCGAGAGCATGGCGAATAGCAGAACGAGCGCCAGCATGTGCCTGCGCATGGGCGCTAGGCTACACGGCTCGTCTTTAGCCGTAATGCCTAGGTGGACGGTGTCTGTGACCGGGATATTCGGTTTTTCTGCTTATCCAAGCAGAAAATGAACGACTCACGGAGGCGCCGAGCATAGGGTGGGGTGTGCCCGGATTCCTGAGTGGAATCAGCGGAACAGAGAGGTGTGCAGCCGACCGGTGAGTTCTGCGGCTGCGCGCGGACATTCAGCGGTCTGGAAGCGGTGGATCGCCTCCTGCCAGCAGCGGATCCGCT
>JAKUTA010000220.1 GCA_022447885.1 Candidatus Poseidoniales archaeon
GACGGCTGCAAGGATGGTGAGGAATCACCAGGTGGAAATGATGCCGAGGTGGGGGTCGAGACCTTCACGCAACGCCTGTTCGGTGGTGACCTCGATGCGATCGGCATCGTGCTGGCCATCCTCCTACCAGTGGTCGGTATCAGCCTCTCCATCATGTTGAGGGGGAGGAAGACAGCCATGATCAAGAACATCAGGCGCAGGGTGGAACTGTCCGAACTGGAGGATGAACTCGATGAGATCAAGGAGTACCTGATGGAACTGGTGACCAAGGACAGCATCAGTCAGGCTCAGTATGACATCCTCAAGGCCGATTTCGAGGATCGCAGGTCCACATTGCAGTCGATTGCCTACTGCACCCCCTCGGGCACCTACGGCGCCGTGGCGCCACCGATCGATGCGATCGGCATCGTGGGCAAAGATGGCTACGAGTGGCTCGAGCAGGGGGGCGCCACGTGGTACCGTCCTGCGGAAAGCCAGCTGGAATGGGCGCGATGGATGCATTGAAGTCATCATCGGTTGAACGACACGTGGGGATGACAAGATGGATGTCAGCGAGTGTTTCCTGCGACACGCGGACGGGGTGTGGATCAAGATCGAGGAGTGCAACGTGCACATGCGAGTCACGCGGCGCATGCAGCGGACCATCATCCGCGGAGGCGAGGGAGATGACCTCGACGATGAGGGAGCCGAGAGTGCCGTCTACACGATCACGGGTACCATCAACATGGAGAAGTTCAAGGAGGTCCTGAACATCTTCCGCGGTGGCCAACCTTCGTTCCACGACCCGTTCGAAGACCGGCAGATGCTGGTCATCTTCTCGAACATCGACTACCACAGCACCACCGGCGCCTTCGAGTTCGTTCTGCTCGAGGATGCTGAAGACCAGAAGATCGAGTGATCATTCCTCTACGGACGCACGGCGCTCGTCACGCGCCCACATCTCGGAACCTTCTGAGACAGACGGCTGATGCGCGGTGTCGCTCGGTTGGCACACTTGGCCAGATGTGGAATCAGGCTGACTGGAGGCGGGAGCGGCGTTGGAGATGTTCTCGTAATAGACGATCATGATGTTCGCCCGGATGTTCGGATTGCTGCTCGTCTCGGTGTACTGCTGGCCGTTCCACAGCCCCTGGTAGAGCAGGTCGTTGGTCCCATTGATGGTGATCCAGCCGGTGATGTCCTGCAGCCATAGGTCGGTCTGCTGACCGGGACACCAGCCCGCCCGCCCGTACGGCCATGATCCGTACTGGTTGGCCACCGTCCCCTCATCCATCGACTTCTTGCACCCTTGCCGGTCGCTGCCCACACTGGAGTTCCCCGCCAGCGGATGGTCCTCGGTGGCGTCGTGTCCGTTCATCGAGAAGCGGTGCTCGTGGTTGCAGAACTCGGCGCAGTTGTTCGGGTCGTTGCCGAAGCCGTGGCCGGTGACCCAGGAGACGATCTCGACCTTGTCGAAGGCGGTGCTGGAGTTCACCTCGTGCACCCGCTTGTAGCGGGATTGGTTGTTGTACTCCGAATTGAAGGTGCCACCGCTGAATGCCGACTCACCGTGTACCGGACGCATGCCATCGTCATCCCAGGTGGACAGGATGATGCTCACGTTGAGCCAGCCGCCGTTCGCTCCCGAGTAGCGGAAGCGACGCTCGCCACCGTCCTTGATGAGCCACAGCAGAGCTGAAGTGTCGGTGATCCATTTTCCCTCTCGCCCGTAAGTCGTGATGTACCTACCTATCTCGGTTCCACAGACGCTCGAGTTGCCGGCATCGCAGATGTAGAGGTACTGGATGTAGTCCCACTCATGGCAGCCCCCGTAGCGGTCGGTCGTGCCGTCTCCATCGTCATCGATTCCGTAGCGATCCCTGTGCTCGCTGCAGGCGTGGTGCATGTAGACCTCCATGGTGTTGAATCCCTGCATCGTGCTGGCATTGGGCAGGGTGCCGTTCAGGTACGAGGTATGCCCTCCTCCCCAGCCGCCCGAGTGCCGCTCACCTGACCAGATGTCGATGACCGTCACGGCGGGGTCGGTGCGACGTAGTTCGACTTCGAACTCCTTGTTCCACATGTTAGGCTCATTGGCGATGTAATCCAATCTATAGCAACATGAACTAGTCTGCCAGTCGAACATGCTGCCAAGCTCACGCCAGCGCTGGAAGCGGTCGATTCCGTAGTAGAACTTGCTCCAGTCACCGATGACGTCGCGCAGGCTGCCATCGACATCCCAGCCCCTCTCGTTGACGTAATGGAGGCGGCCGCTCCAGCTGTCGCGGACCTCCTGCGGTTGGTTGCCGAGCCACGAATCCACCCTCGCTTTCATGCCCGAGACGTCGTTGGCGTAGTCACTGTCGTATGAGCCGAAGAAGACGTGCGTGTTCGAGGGGGTCGCGCCGAGCAGATCGCCGACGTTCTGACCCCACAGGTTGGACATGTAGGAGTTCGATTTCTGGTTGAAGATGAACAGGTAGGTGTGGTTGCCGTCCCAAGCATCCTGGATGCGCCAGTTGCCGCTGGTCGTCTGGATCATCATCGTCCCGACGCGGCCGAACCGATCGGTGGTGTAGGGCCCGCTCCCGTTCCAGGGCACCGGATGCTGCAGAACGTTGCACCCAGCGGCATCCACGGTCCATTTCCGCTGACTGCCCGGGCACTGGTCGACGTTGGCGAACACTCCGTCCCCATCCAAGTCAGCACATCCTTGTTCGTTGGCAATCATCCCTGTTGGTGTGCCTGGACACAGGTCGAGGTCATCTGTCACACCGTCGCCGTCGGTGTCACGCTGGTAGTCGGCGCAGCCGAATTCGTCGACCGGAGCACCCAGGGTGGTGTCTGGGCAGGTGTCGTTGGCGTCGGGCACGAGGTCGTTGTCGTCATCGTCATCCTCATCGCTGTCGCGGCAG
>JAKUTA010000221.1 GCA_022447885.1 Candidatus Poseidoniales archaeon
TGAAGCCCCTTCGCAATGTCTGAGACATCCGAAGGTCGCGGGTTCGAGTCCCGCTCCCGGCACCTGTTCAGCGTCCCGCTTCGCTGTACCCCTTGCTCCGCCGGGGCGGAAGGCAGCGAACGCATGATAGGGGGTGCGCGCTGGGGCGGAGCGACGCACATGGTCGACGTGAACACCGCGATGGCCGCCGCCCGCGCTCAATCCGGCAAACGCAGGCGTGGGGACAAGAAGGGCAAGAAGCGGCCAGGCAGCAAGCTGGGAGTGGAGCCGTTCGACCCTGCTGAGCATGTGCAGAAGGAGAAGGCGGACACCATCTCGATGTGGTTGATGATCACCATGGGGCTCGCCGTAGGCCTAGGGTTTCGCTACCTCATGATGCCCGGGATGGATTCGCCGCGGGATGTGCTGTGGTTCCTGCCGCTGGCCTTGGTGGTGATCGTGCCATCGTTGCACAAGGTGCTGATTCCAGAGCCGTACAAGTCGCTGTACACTTTCGGAAACTGGTTCCGTGCGTCCTTCCTCTACATCTTCACCTGGCTGTCCATCTCCTTCCTGGTGGTCAATCCGCCGATCGGGGACATCGCAGCCCCTGAGGTGGCGGGGAAGTGGACGATCGTGCTGGTGGACGAGGATGGGATGGTCATTCTCGACGAGGGCAACCTGACCTCCAAAGGCGGCGAATTCACCCTGTTCCGCAACGACAGCATCGCCTCCGCGACCATCGTGTTCGCGGTGCGTGACAACACCGACCCCGACGCCGTCACGCTCACCTTGAGCCATCTCAAGGTCGCTCCCGGCGCGGAATCGGTGACGGTGGTCGACGGGTTGGTCAGCGACCTTGTGAGTGGGAACAGTTCATGCGCCCCCATCTGGGATACTCTCTCGCCCAAGCAGCGTGACAGAATCGTGCTGCATGAGGCGGATTCCTGCGTGGCTCTCGACCTTGGGAGACTCTCCGAGGGTGACTACGACCTCTCGCTGACGCTCTCGGAGCAGGGCGATCCGTGGATCAACTCCGCCAGTGAATCGTGGCGACTCACCGTGCTCTGATCCGCTGCATGGCATCGGCGTCAAGCCCACGCCGGTTTCAGCAGATCAGCGTGTTGATTCACCATCGTCTCGAACATCGGCCGCAGCTTTTCCCTGAGTATCTCGTCCATCACGCTGTCACTGACTCGCGCGGAGCGCCACCTGCGGACGTTCTCAGCGAGCGGTGTACAGGCGAGCAGGTCCCCGAACAGCAGGCTTCTCGTCGTCTTGTCTTGCATTCCATCACCAAGAGTGGAGCACATGGCTAGACTACACCTTGATTTCTCACGGAGGCAATCCTGACTGTAAGTGAAAGTGAATCTGAATTCACTCACCTGTTCCGTGGATTCCAGCGTTCCAACCGCCCGAACAGCATGCAGCCCATCAGTCGGCGAGCATCTGGCACAGGCGGCTGCACAGGGCGTCGAGTTGCAGCGCTTCACCGCCGCCCTCGACAAGTCGGAAGTCGATCTCCGCCATCGTCTCCGTCAGGTCGAGCTTCTGTCTCTCTGAGATGAACTCGATGTCGAACACGGAGCGGTGCAACTGGTTCACGAAGTCCGTTCCTGCCAGGCCGTACTGGTCGAGGATATCCCGCAGTCGTCGCCGTGCCGGATGGAATCCGTCCTGCTTGCAGGCGAGCACGAACCCGTGCAGCGCTTCAGGCGGTGCGGTGGCGGTGGTTTCGTAGACGAGAGCGCGGGTGATGTGCGTATCGAGTGAGGCGGCAACCTGCAGCGCCGTGATGGCTTTCCTCAGGTCGCCGAGGCTGACATGCACGATCGCATCGCAGGCGTCGTCGTCGAGTTCGATGCCCTCTGCGGCGGCGATCCTGCGCACCTCCTCAGCCACTTGGTCGGAAGCAATCGGGCGGAAGCGGAACACAGCGCAGCGGGATTGGATCGGCTCGATGATCTTGGACGAGTAATTGCACGACAGGATGAACCGACAGGTCCCTGAATATTGCTCCATGATACGACGAAGCGCTCCCTGTGCGTCGGGTGTGAGCGCGTCCGCCTCGTCGAGGAATATGACCTTGAACGTCGCGCCGCCGAGCGGGGCGGAACGTGCGAACTGCTTCACCTTGGTACGGATGCTCTCGAGCCCACGCTCATCGCTGGCGTTCATCTCCAAGGTGTTCTCCTGAAAGGAGTCCGTGAACACATCTCTGGTCAGGGCGAGTGCGGCGGTGGTCTTGCCCGTTCCCGGGGGGCCGGCGAACAACATGTGCGGGAAGGTACCCGACTCGGCGTATACCTCCAGTCGGTTGACAACCGCGGCCTGTCCGCGGATGTCCCCGACACTCTTCGGCCGGTGCTTCTCGACCCACATCTGACTCATGCTGCGCGTACCGTCGTCAACTCACGTACGACCGCCGATAACCATTGCGTCAGCAGCATGTTGTGCAGATGCCCCTCCTGCGGGACACTCCTAAGGAGGGTCCCGTCGCCGAAAGCGGTTAATGGCAGCAGTGTGTCGCCTAAGGATGATTGCAATGTTGACGGGGAAAGAATCGCATCGAAAGTGGGTGGCTGCGAGCCTGCTGGCGCTGCTGATGGTGCTGGTTCCGTGGAGTGCATTTTCATCTCCGACCGAATTGGAGTATGAATCGGGTCCATTCTGGGTGACGGGCTCATCGACCGCCAGCGCCGACACGATGCTCAACGTCACCGCACCGAATGCCACAGAGGGCTCATCGTACAACCTGAACCTCTCCTCAGGAATGATGGATGAACGGCCTACGTTGCTGTTCACATTCCCGTTGACCTCCAACGTCGGCGGAAGCCAAATGGTGCCTGCGGCAGGATCCATCCAGAGCGCGTCGGTGACGCTTCACTTCGTGCATATCGGAAG
>JAKUTA010000222.1 GCA_022447885.1 Candidatus Poseidoniales archaeon
TTCGACATCGAGACCTACGAGGTCGTCTGCAATCACACCTATTCCGGTGAGGGGTGGGGGCTGTGCAACGATGGTACCTCGCTGGTGATGTCCAACGGCACTTCCGAACTCGCCTTCAGGGACCCGGAAGACTTCACTGTCCAGAGCACCCTTCTCGTCACTCTCGACGGTCAGCAGACGCACCTCCTCAACGAGTTGGAGTGCGTCGGCGGGATGATCTACGCCAACGTCTGGCGCAGCGACTTGATCCTGGCGATCAACTCGACTTCCGGAGCGGTGGAGTTCACGGTCGACGCATCACAGTTGGCTGCATCGGAGTCAGGCCCATCCAAGGGCGTCCTGAACGGCATCGCCTACTTCGCAGAGCATGACGCCTTCCTGGTCACGGGCAAGAACTGGACCTCGATGCACTTGGTCAGTTTCGAGTCGGGACAGGAACCGGTCGAGGATGACGACACCGATCCGGAGTCAGTGACGAGTGCGCCCAGTTCACCACCGCGCGCGGAGGTGCTCTCGTTGTCGGTCTGTCTCGGTATTCCGTTGACCCTGCTCATTCTGTTCTTGTGGACGAGTGGCACTCCCGGCTCCCCAAGCCGGCGTCGCATTCACAACCCGCCCGCGACTCGCGCCTCCACGGAGGGTGACCGATGAGCGACGATGACGACCGCCAGCGCCGCCTCGACGAACTTCGCGGTCGGGTGCGCTCGCAACTCAAGGAAGAAGGGGTCGAATTCGATGATGAAGACAGCGATGAAGAGCCGGATGACAGCGATTCGTCGGGCGGCTTGATGGATCGCATCGAGCGTCGCAGACGCAGGGTCGCCCGCCGGCGGGCCCTGAACCGCGAGCGCACCCGCAAGGCGGTCGAGCAGGGCGAAGATGCGACTCTTGCTCGTCTCCCCGCCGCCCTTCGCGAACGAGCCGAGGAGGACTGGGTGCGCAACCTGGCGGTGCTGCTGGTCGTCGTAGGGAGCCTGCTGGGCGTGTCGAGCGGGATGTTGCTCGTCTCCTCGGACCCGCGCGACCTGATCTCGAGTCCGCTGTTCGAGGCTCAGCAATCCGTCGACCTGCATGGGCTGGTGTTGACTGACCTCGATGCCGAGAACAGCACCGGTGGCGATCCGGTCGAAGGAGTGCAGGTGGAGTTGCTGCACTTGGCTGACGAAACCTCCGAAGCGCGTACGCAGACTGGCCCTGATGGACGATTCACGTTCACCGACCTTCCCCGGAAGGAGATGCTGCTGCGGGTCACCCACGCGGGCAACGTCACCATCGAGCGGACCTTGGTTCCCGGTGATCTGCCGGAGGTCACGCTGACCCTGCGCGTGGGCGAGGGAGTGGATGAGCGGGATCTGCGCACGGAGAGTGGGCTCGCTTCGGCGGTGCAGTTGTCCACGGCGATCGCCTTCCTCTCACTGGTGGCGGCAGGGCTCGGCTTCGCGGGCGCGACGGAGGCTAGACGAGGTTTGAGGTACCGGCGCACCCAGTTGCTCTGCGGACTCGGTCTGTTCAGCCGCGGGAACATCTTCTTCGGCCCCCTGCTCATCTTGATGGGCATGGCGCTGCTGATGATCGCCCGACCGCAATTCCTCGATCAGCATCGGCCATACGCAGACGAGTGAAGATTCTCTGCCGAGAGGTTCATGCGCCTCAGAGTTTCATTGCAGGCAGGAGGCGCGGCCATGTATCTCATCTCGGTGGAAGGTGGTGATGGCAGTGGCAAGGGAATCGCCACCCAGATGCTGGCGGATATATGCGCCGAGGAGTTCACGTTCACCGATGTCGCGGTGACCGGTGAACCACGGCGGGACCATCCGCTTGGGCAGTTGGCGGTCGAGGCTGTGAGCACCGGTGAGGCCGGCCCGGTGCACGAGGCGAGCATGTTCGCAGCCGATCGGCTGGATCATTCGCACGCGTGGATAGTTCCCAGACTCGCTCGGGGAGAGGTTGTCATCAGTGAGCGCAATGTGCACTCGTCGCTGGTCTACCAGGGAATCGTCGGCGACCTCGGCCTCGGGGAGGTTGCTCGTCTGAACTCGGCTGCCTGCGTGCCCGACCTGTGCGTGTGGGTCGACTGCGATCCCGAGGTGGCACTGCAACGCATCTCAAAAAGCGCCCTCAGCGGCGAGATATCCACTCGTGACGCCGACAAGCAGGAGTACTTCGAGACCGATGAGTTGCAGACCCAGATTCGCGCCGGATACGCCTCCTTGCTCGGAGGCGAGGTACAGATGCCCGCGCCGTTCGACAGAGGAGAGGTGGCGGGCCCAGTCGTCAACGACAGGGAGAAGATCGACCTCAGGAAGAAGCTCCAACGGGTGATTCGGGACTTCTTGTATCGGCGCACACGACCGCTCAACGTCGACCTCGATGCGGTCGAATGTCATCTGCTCGACAGCGCGCTGAGCTGGCAAAGGGGCCAACGGACGCTGGATGTGGTCGACTCACCCCCGCCGCGGAGCAATTCCAACTGGTTGGATGGCGCGAGACCGTGGCGGGTGATGCAGAAGGCGGATGGCCTGTACCGCAAGGCGTGGGATTCGGTACCGGTTGACACGCGAACGGATGTGCCGCAGAATCCCCTGGCGCACACAGTGGTGTCGGTCGTCGGCACTCTATCGCTGCTACCCGGCGCAGAGGTGAGTGAACTGCGCCGTTGGCTTGGGCCGGTGCGCGTGGTCACCAGCAGACACACTCAGAGGATGCTGAAGTTCCTGCACGAGCAGTCGGGTTGGGTGCGCCAGCACAGGCCGCTCAAAGGGGCCGATGCCCCTCGTTCAGAACTGCGTCCCGACTGGCAGGCGTTCGGCCGGCTGGGGTTGGCGCTGTGGCCGCTCAAGGAAACGCTGTCCGCACAGATGCAGGACAACCCCGAATCCTCT
>JAKUTA010000223.1 GCA_022447885.1 Candidatus Poseidoniales archaeon
CGACCTGGAGGCAGCGACGGAACTCATCCCCACCCTCGCCGGTGAACGGGGCGGCAGCCTGCTGTTGACATTGGAAGCTTAAGGACAGACGTGGTGGGTACCAGCCTGGCTGGGAGCCAGACTCACCCTCATGCTTCCTGACGCGGAACGCCACCTGCTCGAAAGGTTGCTCGGAGTGGAGGTGGATGGGTGAGAATCGCGCTGCTCCTGACCGCCCTCCTGTGCCTGCCGTTGCTCTGGCACACGCCGACAGCCCAAGCCGAACTCGGTTCCCGACCACCGGTCAGGGAATGGTTCGCTGACGATGACGGCTGCGACGGTCGCCCGCCGTTCCGTGCGGATGACAGCACGATCGAGATCGTCTGGGATCTGGGGGAGGAGGCGATGCTCGCCGCCGAGCAGAGAGCCGTCGCGCTGGATGCGGATGCGTGCTCCTACTGGCAGGAAGGTTCCCCATTCGGTGGCGCAGACGAGATGAACGAAGGAAACGTGCCCGGCCCGGTGTTGGCTGACCTGGAAATTGAGGTCCATGTGAGCGAAGATCCGGAACCCCGCGAATTGCAGGTGACGGTTGGCATAACGCCGCTCGAGAACCTCTCTGATTCAATTGGCTTGAGATTACTGATCACAGTCGACCATGTGCAGATCGGTGAGACGACATCACACTCCGTCGTACGCCACTACCAATGGTCGAGTGCCTTCCATCACCAGGCCAACATCACGACTGAATGGAACAAGACGATCGACGCCTCGCGCCTGGTTTCTGACGAGGTGCCGTTCACCCACTCCGACCTCTGGCGACTCAACGTCGTGGTTCTGCTCGTCGATGACCTCGACCACTCGATCCACGCCGCCGCCGAATCGCCTGTCGAGACTCCGAGTTCAGTTCTGCCTACCCCCGACGCCGCCCACCTCTACCTGCTCGGCCTGGGCATCCTCGCAGGCCTCGGCATGATCGTCCGCGCCGAGTGGAAGCGTGAGGTGTGTCTGCCGAAACTGACCGGCCGGATCGCGTGCAGAGGTCAGGCCTGGACCGCACACGTGACGCTGGTCGCTGGCCGCAGCCCGGTGACGCTGAAGGGCGCCGACGCCGATGCACCGTGGCGGGTTGCGAAGCAACCGAAGGAGTTGGTGATCAAACCAGGAGAATCTGTCGATGTCAGCCTCAAGCTGAAGGTCACGGAACAGCCGCCACCATCCGCCCGCACCCACTGGTCAATCGAGGTGGAACAACTCGGCGGCTGGGTGCTCGACCTGTCGCTCACCCCGGAAGAGAGCGCTGCCGAAGATTCCGCTGATTGAACGAATGACGAAATGTGGGCTGATACCTGCGCGTACGTGCAATCTGAACCGCTGCTCGACAGCGAATGTTCAAGTGCCGTCCGGACGGGGCTGGCGGCTGCCCTCGATGGAGTGAGCGCGACTGGTGGCTTTGCGGCGGCGGTGAATGGTATGCTGGACGATACGGATCGCAAGCTGATAGAGGCTCTCCAAGAGGATTCGCGCACGTCGATGCGCAAGCTGGCGGAGAAGATCGGCGTCTCCTTCGGGACGGTGGGCAACCGGCTGGTGCGATTGGAGGAGAGGGGGGTCATCAAGGGCTACGGAGTCAGGCTCGATGCGGACAAGATCGGCTGGGACCTGACGGTCGTCATCGGGCTGCGCATCGTCAAGGGACAGCTGCTCGAGGTGCAGCATCGCATCGCAGCCGACCCCCGCGTGTTCGGGGTCTACGACGTGACCGGGGAGATGGATTCGCTGATCCTCGTCCGCGTGCAGGACCGGGAGGACCTGAACGACTTCACCAAGACCGTGCTCTCGTCCGAGGGGGTCGTGCGCTCGGTCACCCACGTCGTGCTCAACACCGTCAAGGAGGACACCGTTCGCCTGCCCCCCTGACTGAACCTGCCCCTGCACTGCTCTCCCATGTCCCGCATGCCGGGAAACCACCACCTGAATCACAGTTCCTCCGTGTGTCAGTTGGCAGTCTTCAATAACGGTCGCAGGCCCGTCGTCGGATGTTGAGCGATCACGACGAACAAATCGGAGAGGCGGCGTATGCCGACCGAAAGGTGCACTGGGCGCTGCTGCGCACGGACCTCGACATCCGGTTTCCGCCCTCGGACTCCTGCCCGTTGCTCAGGTTCGGCCGCTGGGATGACCAGCCGCACCAGCACCTGCCAGCATCACGACTGGCAGCCAGCCACTGGAAGGGAATGCTGATCGCCGACGAGGTCGGGCTGGGCAAGACCATCTCAGCCCTGCACGTGCTCAGACGACTGCATGTGCTGGGCGAGCGCGGCGGGGTGCTGATCGTCGTCCCGGGGGGACTGCGCTCGAAATGGATGCAGGAACTCTACCACCGCACCGACCTGCAGGGATTCGAGGCGGACACAGGAGCGAAGTTGCGTCAAGCACTGCAGACCATCGAGGAGGGTGAACCGCTCGTCGTCGTCACCAGCCACGGCATCCTGCGCCAGTCCAGTCTGGTTTCAGAACTGCTGGAGAACGGAATGCCCGAGATGATGCTCTCCATCGTCGACGAGGCGCACCACGTGCGCAATCCCAACAGCCGGCTGCACGACGCAGTCCAGATGCTCACGCTCAACAGCCGCAACATGCTGTTCCTCACCGCCACGCCGATCAACCTGCGCAACGAGGACCTGTGGGTGCCGCTCTCCCTGCTCGCACCCGACCGCTGGCCCGACTTCAGAGCCTTCGAGCGTACCATGCGCCCGATGCGCCAACTCAACACGGCTCTCGACGCTCTCAGCAAGCAGGAACCCGACCTCGAGGAGGCGCGTGCCGCGCTGCAGATCCTGGCGCTCACACCGGGATTGCAGGCGACCCCCGGTTGACCCAGGCGATCG
>JAKUTA010000224.1 GCA_022447885.1 Candidatus Poseidoniales archaeon
CACGAGGCCATACAGCCGCCGATTCCGAGATGCCTGCGGCAACGCGGTAGTTCCCGAGCAGCGGCCATGTGAACGTCAGGACCTGCCCGGCGAACGAGGGGTCCGTCAGTGACTCCTGGAAGCCGGTCATGCCGGTGGTGAACACCAACTCACCCTCGCCGACGACATCCGCCCCGAACAGGTTGCCCGAATACCTCGAACCATCCGCCAGCAGAAGGATTCCTTCTCCCGAAGCCGCCTCGCTGGGAGGGGCGGCTGAGGTGAGCAGCAGGTCAGCGGCGTCAGCACCGGAATGGGCGTTGGAAACGCCGCGTTGGCCGGACCCGGGACTGAATCCCCGTGCGGCCCTCACCTTCGCACCCTCGGACCGTCCCTGAGAGCCGTTTATGATGATTCGCTCGAGGCTGGACGGAGTCCAGCCCGCGCGCGGCGCTCGCGCGCACGCGCAGCGCGTCACTCTTCCACGGAATGATCTACGACATCCTTGCCGCGCGCCGAGGGGCGGATCTCGATCTGACCGCCTGAGAATTCGCTCGCTGCGGGCATTCCTCGGAATGCCGCGAGGAACACGGCCAGCGCCGCCACTTCGGAGTGGGGTTGGTTACCCACGGCCACATTGTGCTGGCACACCTCGTAGTACTCCTTGCCGACCTTGGCACCGCCGACCACCACCGCCAACGGCCTGTCCCTCGGAATCTCGCTGATGGCCTGCTCGTGCGACTCACCGTACATCGTCAGGTGAACCGCCACCCCGGGCTTCCCATCCCCTGCGTCGGTGGTGAACCTCCTGAGCCAGGCGAGTGCAGAATCCTCGTGGGTGGCCTCGAACTCGCCACCGAAGCGCTCGGACACCTCTCTGAGGTTGCTGAGCAGGTCATCGTCCGTCTCACCCGCCAGCAGGAAGCGCTCAGCGCCGAATGCGCGCGCCACCAGACCGACGTGCGTCGAGATGCGCGGATCGCGTCCTCGCCGATGGCCGAGCCTCAACACGGTGATCGGACCGGGAGCGGATGGCCCAGAACTGGTCATCAGGCGTCGTCGGGGGGCGCCGCCTCTTCAGGCTTGTCGAAGTCTCCAGAAGTGAGCAGGAGTGGCTCGTCGTCAAGCGGAGCGATCTCCAGCGGGAAGGCGTGCAGCAGCTTGCGCACCCAGTCGAGCAGAATCGCATCGAGCAGCAACTGCGTCGCATAGTGCATCATCACCCCGAGAACCGCCAGGCGCATCGACTGCATGATCAGCGCCGGCTCTCCCTGGTCCGTGAAAGCCAGCCAGCCAATCGGCTCGAGGGTGAAGTAGAGTGCGATGATCAGCAGTATACCCCCGAAAGCACCCGAGGACCAGTTGGAGCGCTCGCGACTGTGCATCAGGGCGAGGGTGGCGATGAACACCAGCGTGGGGATCAGCAGGGAGACCTGGAAGAAGGAGAGCTCCCAGATCATCGAAACCGGGTTCAAGGCGTCGTCACCGAGACGGCCACCGATCACCGAGACGGTAAGCCACCAGAAGATGCCGATCGCTGCCAGCAGGACACCGCTGGCCACCGAACGGCTGTAGATCATCTGCCCCATCTCATGCCGGTCCTTGGGTTGCAGCCTCTGCAGCACACTCTCCGCCAACTCGAGGTTCTCGTGCGACGGGAGTTGTCCTTCATCGTCATAGACCAGACGACGGGGCTCGGGCTCTGACTCCCCGCCATAATCGTCGTAGGACGACGCTGCCGCCGATACCATCGCGGGCAACGTCCCAGCGTGAGATGATAAACGATACCCCCAACCTCGGCGCGCCCATGGCCGACTTGGGACCATTCCTACGCCGCCGTGTGGACGGTCGACCTCGCTTGATGGGCATCGTGAACGTCACTCCTGACTCGTTCCATGCGGGGTCGCGAGTCGATTCCGTCACCGAAGCGGTCGCGGTCGGGCTCTCCATGTGGGATGCGGGTGCGGACTGGGGCGATGTCGGCGGCGAGTCGACACGGCCGGCGGCTCGCCCCGTGGCCGTCGAGGAGGAGTTGGAGCGAGTGGTCCCGGTGATCTCGGCGCTCAAGGATGCTCGTCCGGATGGTCTCATCTCCGTCGACACCAGACGGCCCGCGGTCGCGTCCGCAGCCTTGGACGCCGGGGCGGACATGGTGAACGACGTCTCGGGGCTGCGCGACCCTGCGATGCTGGAACTGGTGCGCGACCGGGGCTGCGCCGTGTGCATCATGCACATGCTCGGCGAGCCGGGCGACATGCAGACTGACCCGCACTACAGCGATGTCGTGGCTGAGGTCAGCCGAGAACTCAATGCCACTGCACAATCACTGATCGACCAAGGTCATCCTCCGGAACTCATCTGCGTCGACCCGGGAATCGGATTCGGCAAACTGCTGGAGCACAATCTCGCGCTGCTGCGCGATGGCGCGCAACTGCGCGGGCCGCACGACCTCGCGCTGCTCTGGGGGGCAAGCCGCAAGTCGATGTTCAAGGAACTGCTCGGCCAGGAGAGGGCCGAGGACAGGCTCTCAGGCACTCTGGCTGTCGCAGCCCACGCCTACAACAGAGGCGTCGACCTGCTGCGAGTGCACGACGTCGCTGAACACGCTGACCTGTTCACAGCGCTCAAGGAACTCCAACGCGAGGCCTGAACATGTCCGATGACGCTTCGCCGAGCGCTGCTGCTGGCCTGTCCATGCCCTTCATCGACGTGGACCGGAACCTGCGGCTGTTCGGGACGGCGCACATCAGCAAGGATTCGGCGGACGCGGTGCGAGAGCAGGTCAGAGAGTGGAAACCCGACCTGGTGGCGGTGGAACTGTGCCAGAGCCGGATGGACGCGCTCACCAGCGGAAGA
>JAKUTA010000225.1 GCA_022447885.1 Candidatus Poseidoniales archaeon
CGTCGGCACCGTGAAAGATGCCGCCCGAGCAGAGGCGGCCGCCTCCGGTGGCTTGGTCGTAATCGAGGGCGTCAAGCCCGCCGTGATTGCGCTGTTCTGCGAGAACGCCTCCTCATCCGCAGTCCAGTCGGAGTTGGCAGAGGCGGGATTCGCCGCTATCTCGGCTCCTGATGGCGAGGGTCCGATAGAGGCTCGTCTGGAGGAGCTCGCCGCGAGGCGAGAGGAGTTGCTGGCCGAGCGCTCGACGCTGCAGGGCGAGTTGGACGGCTGGGCCGAAGCCAACGGAGCGGCCCTGCTCGGTGGAATCGAACTTCTGGAGCGAGATATGGCACTGGCTCTCGGCCCGATAAGAGTCGCGGTCAGCGGCCACGCTTTCGTGATTGACGGATGGATCGAGACCTCTCGCTCAGAGGAGGTCAGCGCAGTGCTTTCAGAGACCTGTCGAGTCGTCAACATCGAGCCGTACAAGGTGGTGCCCGGTGGCGGCGGACATGGTCACCACGGACCCGAACTCAAACTACCGCCGATCAAGTTCGCCGATCGCGACGCGAGCAAACCGATGGAGCTGATCACCGATCTGATGGGACGGCCTCGCTACGGCAAGGTCGACCCAACCCTGTTCATGTTCTTCACCTACCCCCTGTTCTTCGGGCTCATTCTCGGCGACATCGTCTACGGCGCCGCCACGATGGGATTCGGTTACTTTCTCTACAGGAGGATCGGTCACACCGAGACCGGGCTGCTCGCCTCCAAGTTCATCGTCTACATCGGCTTCTCCGCCGTGGTCTTCGGCTACATCTACGGCGAATTCGCCGGCTACGAGATATTACCGCACAGGGTAGATGGCGATTGGGTCGACAGTCACGCCCCAGCATGGGCGTCTTGGTTGGCGGCATTGTATCCGAAAGGTGGAATGATCCATTGGCAGTGGTCCGGGCCCTTCGGCCTGGTCCTCGCTTACCCCTTCCACAGGGTGGTCCCTACCTCGGCAGGGGGCAACCTCGAGGATCTGATACTTCTCACTATCTACATGGGCGCCGTCCATGTCCTGCTCGGGCTTCTGATTGGCTTCCGAGACATCTGGCTTCACGGTGACAGCCATGGCAACGCCGGCCCGATCGTCGCGATTTTCGATCGTGGCTCGTGGATAACTATCCTCTTCGGTGGCTTCCTGTTCTCCTATGGCTTCCTGGGGCTGAAGAACACCCCCGGTGACGAACTATTGACCATGATGCAGAACTACGGCGCCATCCTCGTCGCTGTCGGCATATTGATGCTCATCTATGCCAGTTACAGGTATCACGGGATGCCGATACTGATCGCCGTGCTGATGGGACCCATCGAGGGGGTCGGCATTATGCCGACTGTCATCTCCTACGTGCGGCTGTTCGCTGTGGGCGTGGCTGGAGTCAAGATAGCCGAGACGGGCAACGACATGCTCTACGGGAATAGCCCTGACCCAGCACACCATGTAGAAGGAGCCGGCATGCTGAACGCGGTGGATGGGTTGGGGGTAGCTGGCGTCGAGGGACTGCTGCTGTTCGTGGCGGTGGCGCCGGTGCTGGCAGCGATCGCAATCAAGCTGTTCTCCAAGCGCCTGCCGGCAGGGACCTCCCAGTTCGGCCTGCTTCACGGGATGACTGCGAGCGGCATCCTCGGTATGGTGCTTGCAGGCGTCGAGCCTCATACGATGGCGATGGTCCTCTCACCGCTGCTCATCGTCCCCGCGCTCTTGCAGGGCCTGGGATATATTGGGATGATCAATACAACGATCTATGGACAAGTCAGACTGGCGGAGTTGGCCGCATGGTTCACCGGGCTTGCCCTGGTCGGCGGCGTCTACATGGTCGTCACGCTGGCATTCGCTTGGCTCGGCGTCCAGGTCTTCGCATGGATCCTCGGCCTCTTCAGCCCCAACATCCACACCGCTCGACTGCACCTCGTCGAGTGGATGAAGCAGTTCTACGAGGCCGTCGGTGAAGAGTTCGAGCCATTCGGGTTCACTGCCCGAGTCGTGGAGGTAGAGTGATCACACATCAGATTCCAATGCTATGCATGGAGAAAAGGAGAATGAGAAAATGAACAAAATAAAGTTGACGAGATTGAGTTTGCGGCTGTTGCTGGTACTGTGGGGACTGACTCTGATAGCCGGTGTGGTAAGCGCGCAGTTGAGCGCGGAAGAACTGGCTGAGAAGGACACCATGGCCAAGCTTGGCGCGGGCATTGCCCTCGCTGGCTGCGGCATCGGAACTGGCCTTGGACAGGGACAGATCGGTGCAGCAGCTGTCGGTTGGGTAGCTGAAGACGGCTCGAAGTTGGGGCTTGCCCTGATGTTCACCGTGCTGCCTGAGACCATCCTGATGTTCGGATTCATCGCGATGTTCCTGCTGTGAACGTTCGGGATGAAGAACAGGAGGAGACACACATGACGTTGGATGCACTGGCCAGTGATATTGACGCTGCGGCTGAGGAAGAGGCGAAAGCCATCACCGACGCTGCCAAGGCGAAGGCCAAGGCAACCATCGCCGAAGCCAGGAAGGAGCTCAAATCGTTACGCAGCGAGATATCCTCCAGGGCCATGAGAGAGTGCTCTCAGATCATGACCGAGACTGTCGCTTCGGCCAGACAGGCCAATCAGAAGTCGATGCTCATCGCGCGCAGAGAGGAACTCGATGCGACCAGGGAGTCAGTGAGGGAGATGATCGGATCGACCAACCTGAAGGGTCGTTCCGGCCTGCTTCAGTCGCTCATCGGTGAAGCAATGAGAGATGCGGAAGCGGGGATGATCCTGAGGCCTGTCGGCATCGATCGTCCAGCACTGGAGAG
>JAKUTA010000226.1 GCA_022447885.1 Candidatus Poseidoniales archaeon
GATTCCCTGCTGAAGAAGACCCTCAAGCGGCTGACCTCCATGCCGGATGACCTGCTGAAGATGCCCAACCTACCAAACGAGATCAAACAGTTCTCATTCCTGTTCGAACTCCAGCAGATGCACACACAGAAGAAACTCAGCGCCGCCGCTCACGACGAATATGTCAACTTGATGCGCAAACAGCAGAAGACGATCGATGATCTCGATGCGCTGAAGGACGAGCGGGAGCAGATCGCCAGCGAGACGGCCAGCGAGAACCCCCGCCTGAAGGAGATGAAGGTCAATCGCAAGGAGGAGAAGCAACTCAACGAGCGTATCTCCGGCATGCTCGGCACGATACTCGCTCAGCGTGATGAGATGAAGGGTCACCGGCGGGAGATCGGACGCCTAGAGGCGTTCCTGCGCATTCGCACTGACGCCGAGCGCAAAGGGCACACGGTGCAGCCTCGCCTGGAGGACATCCAGAAACGGGCGGCCACAGGCGGCGCTCTCTCTCTCGAGGATCTGTCCCGCCTCATATCCAGCGGTGGCCTGCGAGACCTTGACAGTCCGAAGGAGGAGAAGCCCTCCAGGAGCACGCGGGTCGAGCCGCCCAAACCCAAACGACGCAAGGCGGTGGCGCGGCGCGGCAAGCCTGGCAGGCAGAAACCGCCTCAGGACCGAGAGCCGTAACCTCGATGCGCAACCACCCAGGTCGCCAGCCGATGGTCGAACTCGCCTGGCGGCTGCATCCGGACGCAGCGGAGGCGCTCGATGAGGCAGCGTGGAGACGCTGCTCACAACTGATCGAGGAGTGTACCGGAGAATATTACGAGAGTGAACAACTCCGGCGACTGCCGCTCGCTGAGGAGTTCGGCTGCCTGGTGCTGGAAGCGACCAGACGTCCCGAACCACCCCATGGCCTGCTGTTCAGCATGCGCCTGGACGAGACCACCGCACGAGTTCTGCTGTTCCTGGTCGAGCCCAGTCTGCAGAGCAGGGGGCTCGGGGGGCAGGCATGGGTGGAGTTCGCGCGACGAGCGAATCAGGACGGGGTCGACTGCGTGCAGTTGGAAGTGAGGGAGGACAATCTGGGTGGTCAGAGGTTCTATCACCGACTCGGACTCGAAGCGATCGGCTGCCTGGAATGCTACTACGGTGACGGTGGCGAGGGTCTGCTGATGCGAGGGCCGCTGATGGAGCACCTCCGACAGACTGGATGACAGCGTCGTTTTTCTCCGCGGACTGTCTCCGCTGGTCGATGCGCCAACAAGTGCTCGAGGAATTCGCCGCCTCCGAAGGGGTGGTATGGGCTGGTATTCTCTCAGAAGAGGGCTTCATCCACGAGTCGTCCGGCACTGACTCAGCGAACATCGAAGGTGCCGGATCGCTCGCACCGGCGATGCTCGACGCCGTCGACGCGCTCAGCTCGGCGAGCGGGAGGGGTGCCACGACGCGCGTGACCGCTCTGGCGACCGCGGGTACGCTGGTGTGCGAGCGGATCGCCCCGGACTGGCATCTGCTCGCCCGCTTGGAGTCGGGTGCCAACCTCGGTCTGCTGCGCATCACGCTCTCCGGATGCTGCGAACGACTCCGCGAACTTCTGTGAGCCACGCAACCGGTCGGCGTCGGCTAATCGAACAGAGGACCCATGATGCTGATTCCATTACTGGCATCGAGCGCCTGCTTCTCCATCGAATGGTTCACGTGACGCATCTTCTCGATCTGCAGGGTGCGCACGATCTTCCCGTTCCTGCGATCCAGTCCGAGGGAGAGGATAGCATCTGCGATGAAGCCCTCATTGCCCTCCAGTTCTGCATGTTCTCCGGTCTGCCGTTCGGTCACTATCAGGGTGTAGAGTCCCTGTGTGCGCAGGAAATCGAAGAAGCCGAACATCCGCTTGCGCATATCCGCATCCACTGTGGTCAGGCTGTAGATGGCCCCCAGACTGTCGAGCACGAAGGTGGTGAAGGCATGCCCGCGCTCCTGCTTGAAATGCTGGATCATCCTACGGGTGAACTTCAGGTAATCCATCGCCTCATTCTCCTTGCGCAGTTCGGTGAAGTCGGTGATCTGCAGGTGCGGGGGCAGGTCGATGCGCATCGACTGGCAGGTCTGCAGCAGGCTGTTCACCGTCTCCTCAACCGTACAATCGAGGCCGAACTCGCCCGTGCGGCGCAGGTGGTTGGCCACCAAACTGAGCGCGAATCCGGTCTTCATCGAGCCGGGCGGCCCGGTCACCAGCGTGAGATACGGAGCGGACACGTCATTCTGCATCACCCGCTCCATTCCGGGAATCCCACCGATGAACATCGCTACCGTCCACGGGTAATGCCGACGCCGACTTAATCGTTGCCGCGGAGGATACCCGTGCAGCCTCACCGAGCGCCTCGGCGGTTGTACCGGGAAAATGACAGTCGTTAAATGCCGGCCACTGGTAGCACTTCCAGCGCGGCACGGCCCTCAGGGGACGCAGAACGAACAACGGGAGCGGAGACTGGATGGAAGGGGAGTTCCGTCAGATGTCAAGCCGAATCCAAAAACTGGTCTCAGAACACCGCACCCGCCGCGATGAATGGAACTCGCGCACCGTTGAGAACCGCACCCGCCGCGACCAGATCGGCGGCAAGAAGCGTGAGATGTTCGACGAGGTACAACGTCAGCGGGTGATCCGCGACAAAGGCAACGAGAGCGTCAAGTCTGCGAAGAGAACACGAGACGAAGGCAACTCGGCGGTGGCCACGGCGAAGGAGCGACTGCAGGAGTTGCAAGGCGACGAAGCGGGCCAGAAGCCCAAGGGGCCGACCATCCACGGA
>JAKUTA010000227.1 GCA_022447885.1 Candidatus Poseidoniales archaeon
TCTGGGAGTACGCCCGGTGGAAGCGGCCGCGTCGCCGAGCGTTCGCATCAACCTGCACGGCGAGCGTGGCTTCAGCTCAACGAGGGTCACCATCACCATCGCCCTGCTGGAGAACATCCGCATCAACGAGAAGATGGTGCTGTTCGACACCTTCGTCCGCGTGCAGCCCTCGGCCACCCCATTCTGGACTGTGGTGGTCATCGCGGCGCACCTGCGCACCTCGGCGATGGTGGGATGCGCCGCCGTCGATGGCATGGGAGTCGACTACACCCACAACAGGGTGCTGGTGACCGAGCGCATCGAGGTCGCGCGGCAGACGCTGACCAGTGACGGTGAACTGGGTGACTTCTCGGTGGTGTTCGTGTTCGGCAGCGTGGTGCACAGCCCGCTGCTGTCGTTCATCGAATCGCTCGCCCTGCTGGGGGTGGTGATGCTGTTCGCCTGGCTGATCACTCGCGGCAAGTCGCGCACCGGCATCTGGCTCAGCCTTCCCGCGCTGCTCGCAGTCTGGCTGGTCTCCTACATCCTCGCCCTCCCACTCCCATTCCTGCTCGGTGCCGTGGGTGCCGCCGGACTGCTGCTGCTCGTGATAGCGTTCGTCACCCCGCGGACGCTCGACGAGGAATCGTTGCTCGATGCACTCGACGCGTTCGCCACCATAATCCCCGGCAGGGGAGGGCGCAAGCGACGCTTGCCGGTGATTCCCGTGGTTATCTGCCCAGCCTGCTCGATGCGCAACCCGGTTGCCAGCGAAGAGCGGCCCTACAGGATGCCCTGCGGTGGCTGTGGCGCGCGCCTGCGCATCGACTGAGAGGCGGCAGAAGGCGTTTGAACCACGGCGCGCTGCGGACCACGATGCACTCCTTGCTGGAGACCGAGCCGTTCGAGAGTCTGGCACCTGTGCTGCGAGCAGCGGCCGGTGCACTCGGGTCCGACTCGCCGGTCACCTTGATCGCTGAGCCCACGGCCGTCGGCGCACTGGCGCTCGCGCATCTGGAGGCAGCCCTGCTGGATGCAGGAATCGCATACAGAAGGCGTGTGCCGCCTCGCGATGGACAGGAGTCGGCAGCGATCATCATCAGCGAGGGTTCGCCACAGGAAGAACCGGAGCCACTTGGATCCGGACCGTTCAGGTTGCACCTCTCCCCGCTCAGCGTGCACGCGCTCCACGGTCATGATGGCAGTTCCCATTCGGGCACGCTGTCACCGGTCGCACAGGCGGCTGCGCTGGCCGCGGAACTCGCACCGGCAGGCAGGCGCGTGCGCATGCTGCGTCCCTGGCTGCTCGCTGGGAACTGGCTCTCGGACGCCCTCGACACCTCGTATGACCCGGTCTACAGCAGGTTGCGCGACCATCTGCGCGATGAGGGGGCGTTTCGCGTCGTGCCGATTCCCTCGGTGAGCGAACCCGATGCCACCCTTCTACCCACCATCGATGCGGAGCGGCTGTCCGCCACCAAGGATTCGTGGAGCGGGCTCGACGAGCAGCAGCGGGCGGAGGCTCTCTCGGAGATCGCGGCACCCGAGGTGTTCAGCGGCACGCTGGGTACCGCTCGCCTGGAAGAACTGGTCTGGCACCGGCTGGTGGTCTCTAACCGCCCTCGCGACCTGCATTCGCAATTCGCCGCCCTGCAGAGGCGATTCTCTGACGACGCACTCGAAGCCGTCAGCACCAGCATCGACCAACTTCTCTCCACGGGAGAGGTGGAGTGAATTTCGGACTCAGTCGACGATGAGGCGGATCTGGTCACGCTTGTAGCGCCAGTCCGCCGAGAGCCGGCCGGTGCCGATGTGGTAGCGAGCGCTTCGGCGAATCTTCGATTCGGTGAGTTCCAACTGCCGACGGTTGTGCAGATCCTTGCGGTTCTGCTCGAGGTGGTCGACGAGCCTCAAGGCCTTGCGCATCAGGTTCATCATCTCGTCGGGATATTTCGGGATCCTGTCATTGTCCACGAGTACGCCGGCCACCCTCTTGTTGAGCAGCAGGCGGACGTTGGGAACGGCGTGCTGGTCTCGCAGGATGGTGCCGATCGTCGCCGCTGATTTGCCGTCGTCATACAGTTCGCAGATGAGTTGTTCCACCTTCTCCTTGTCCTGCTCCGACCACTCGGGGACCTCGGACAGCAGGGGCCTTGTGGAACCTGAGGAGCCTCTGCCGCCGCTGTGCATTTTCGCCATCGTATCACCTCAAGCGACCCGCCGACCTGCTCCCCCTTCATAACCGCTACGCTGCAAGGATGCATGCCCCTCGTGTGCCCGGTGCCGGCATGGAGCGCACGCCTAGGAACGAGAACGATGCGGCATGGCCTGAACAAGTGGTCGCGAAGCCTGCGGAATGCTTTTCTCATTGGAAGGCCGAGCGCATGACCGAGGATTGCAGTGTCGGACGAACAGATCGGCCACGTGTCGGCGTACTACAGCAAGATCGGCGTGGCCGCCATCGAGCTGACCGCGACGCTCTCCGTGGGTGAGAAGATCAAGGTGAAGGGTGCGACCACCGACTTCGAGATCGAGGTGACCTCGATGCAGATCGACCACGAGGTGGTCGAGACCGCCGCTGCGGGAGCGAGCATCGGACTGCTGGTCCCGGAGAGGGTCCGCAGGAACGATGCGGTGTTCCGCGCCTGAGCCGATTCACGCAACGTCCCTGTCGTGGTCGCTTGACTGTGCGCGCGCTCCCTAGCATCAGCATCCAGGGTTCAGACCCACAAGAGTCCACTCAAAGCCGATGCTTGGCGCGGGCCAGCCTTCCTGGGGAACCAGCGTATTCCCACGCG
>JAKUTA010000228.1 GCA_022447885.1 Candidatus Poseidoniales archaeon
CTACGGATTCGACGCCAACGGCATCGGCGACCAACCCGACGTGACCAATGCCTGGATTCAGTTCGGCACCGGACTGACAGCGTCGCTTCCCTCATCGATCGTCTGGAGCACGAAGCAGGGGCAGTATCTGTCCCTGAAAGCAGTGCTGCAGGACAATGCGAGCAACAGCGCAACCTCACCCGTGCAGCACTTCATCGTGCTACCGAGCCTCGACCTCTCCTGGGAGAGCGCCTTCGTGGACCGGCTGGTCGTGCGCGCCGGCAGCAGTGGCATTGTGAACATCACCTCGGTGCTCATCAGCAACGAGCCGTGGACGGGAAGCCCTTCGGTCAGCCTGCAGACCGCGCCGGCCGACAGGGACAGCACGGTCAACTGGACCACGATGGAGACGCGCACCTTGAGTTCCGGATCGCTCGTCGACATGAAGGAGACGCTCTTCTGGTCGCTGACCATTCTCACCGCGGGTGAACTGGACATCCGGGTCGTGATCGACGGAGATGACGCGATCGCCGAGAAGGATGAGGGTAACAACGAGGTCTACGTCGTCGCACAGGGGGCGGAGCCAGGGACGATCGGTGTTGTTCCCGGGTTCATGCCCGACATGCTGAGCGTCATCTTGGCAGGTCTGTTCGTCGGAATCTGGATGAATCGCAAGCGGGCAGTCACTCTTCAGACCAATTGACGGACTCGTCCTCAGCGAGTTCCATCGCTTCTTCGACTTCCTGCTCATCGTCAGCGTCGTCCGTACTCGACATGTAGCGGCGTTGGCGACGGCGTGCATCGGCAAGCCCTGGTACCAGCGATTCGAACTCCACTTCATTCGGAGCGCCGCGCTCCTCCATGTTCTCCAGTTTACGCGCCCGTAGGCGCCGTTCACGACGTTCTCGTTCGAGGCTCTTGATCACCGAATTGTGCTCTGCTCCGCACAGGATGCGCTCGACGGCCTTGCTCGCCAGCGGAAGACCTTCCTCGTCTCCGACCAGCACGATGGTGCTGCCGTAGACCGCCATCTCACAGCCGGAATGCTCCTCGATCAGCCTGCGGATGCGACCGTTCCTGCCGATGAGACGGCCGCGCATGCGCCGCTGCTGGTTGGCCCGCTTGCCGACCCACTCGCGCATGTCGACCAATTGGAAGAACAGGTCGTCGCCGAGCAGCCTGAGGGCACGCTTGGGCGACATCCCACGGCCGATGGCCTTGATCATGTCTGGCAGTTTCATCTGCATGATCGGGTCGATGACTCCCCCCTCTTCCCAGATGATGCCGATCTCGCCCGACTGCGAGTTGACGTCCAAGGAAGCTCCCGATGCCTTCTCGATCGCCCGGCGCGTCTCACCACCCGTGCCGATCAGCACCGCTACGCGATTCATCGGAATCCTGACTGACGCCTGCATGCGGGCTGCCGACCGATGGCCCCTAATTGAAGTCGGCGGTGGCTCCTCAGTCGCCCAATATGGTGGCCATGGCGTCAGCGAGTTCGACTTCCAGTCCTTGGCGAGTGGCCCACTGCACCAGGCGAGTGGCGTCGCGCACGAGGAATTCATTGGCGTTCGGATGCCGCGCGACGACCGATTGACCGGCGTCTATCACCCACGGCTCACCATCGTGCCAGAGGATGTTGTAGTCGGAGAAGTCAGCGTGGACCATGCTCGCGTCGTTCCAGAGTATCCTCAGGAACTCCAGCAGTTCGTCGTAGACGGGCTGGGGAGATTCCACCTCTGCATCGCGCAGGCGAGGTGCGGGGCCGGTGTCGTCACCGACGTAGCTCATCACGAGCACGTTCTTGAACAGGGCGAACGGCTCTGGGACTCGCAGTCCGAACTTGCGCATGCGCAGCAGATTGCGCTGCTCCTTGCGTACCCAGATCTCGACGAGTTGGCGATGACGGCGCCTGAGTCCACCGAATCTGGGGTCGCCCTCGATGTACTGCATCAATCCGCGGAACACTGCGTTGCTGGTGTGGAAGATCTTCACCGCCACCGGGCCTGACTCTGACTCACCGCGGAAGACGTGCGCCTCCTTGCCGCGCGCGATCGGCCATTCGAGCGTGTCGATGTGACCTTGGGTCATCAGTTTGTAAACAGCCAGAAGAGTGGACTGGTCGAACACCTCGTCGAGCACTCGGCGGTCGACCCATTCATACAGACCCTTGCCGAGCACGCCGGCCATCCGCTCCTCGATCACAGAGAACATGCGGGCATTGCTCTGCTCTGCCATCCAGCCCCAGCGCTTGTCCGCCTGCTCCAGGGACTTGTGCAGCTCCTCGGGCTCCTGCTCCGCCTCCTCGAGCCACTTGTCATCGTATTCCGGTTCCAGGTCCGGCCCTTCCTGGTCACCTTCGATGCCGGCTTCCTCTGCTCTCTGGGTCGCCTGCTGGTCGCGCAGGTCCTGCCATTCACGTCGCTTGCCGCTGCGGCGTTTAGTTGACCGCTTGCGGGCGATGGGAGCACCTCTGAGATCACGCCTCACCGGCGTCATCCGACTCCGGCTCAGCCTCTTCAGGCTCGGGCTCGGCTCGCTTGTCACTGGCCTCCCAGATGCCGCTGTCGTCTTCCGACGCAGTATCATCACCCATGCCGAAGGTGTCGACTACCTGGGGGAGCACCCCCTTGCGTGAGAGGTAGAGAGCCTGTGTCTTGGTGTAGCGCATGCGCACATCCGCTTTCGAGTCCTGGAAATCCCACGGCCGGATGATTATCAGGGCGCCCTCGCGCACCCACTGCCGACGACGCATCTTCCCCGGGATCCGTGCCA
>JAKUTA010000229.1 GCA_022447885.1 Candidatus Poseidoniales archaeon
TAGATGAGATGTTTACAGCGCTCACCACCCACCTGTCCGGGCTGCCGGACGAACCTGCTTCTGCACCCTGACGCTCGATGGGTGGTCAAACGCACGCGCCGACAATGCAATAAGACGTCAACCGAGGCTAGCGGGCCTGGTTAGAATGAGGCCGGATGAGGTCCATTCATCGCTGTCGCGGAACATCCTCGCGGACGGCTTCGAACTGGTCGTCGACCTCGACCGCTCGCACGGTTGCCGCATCCACGACAGCCGTCGCGACAGAGAGATTCTCGATATGTTCTCCTGCTTCGCCACGATGCCGATCGGATGGAACCATCCCGAATTGGTCGCGCAGGAGGCACGGCTGGGTCGCACCGCGGTGAACAACATCACCAACAGCGACCTCTACTCGGTTGAGATGGCTGAAGCGATAGAAACGATCGGCAGGCTTGCCAGACCGGATCACTTCCCGCACATGTTCTTCATCGCCGGTGGAGCGCTCGGGGTCGAGAACTGCCTCAAGGCGGCAATGGATTGGAAGCAGCAGGACCGCACTCGCAAGGGGATGCCGGGAGATGATGACCACCCCCAGGTGAGCATCGCCCATCTCGAGGAGGCGTTCCACGGTCGCTCAGGTTACACGTTGTCGTTGACCAACACCGACCCGATCAAGACCGACCGCTTCGTCAAGTTCGACTGGCCGCGCATCACGAACCCGACGATACACTTCCCGATCGATGAGACGGAGTCCGCCCGTCTGGACGAGGTCGAGGCTCAGTCTCTGGAGCAGCTCAGACAGGCCGCTGAGGCCGATCCAGATAGCATCGCGGGTGTGATCGTGGAGCCGATCCAGGGGGAAGGCGGTGACAACCATTTCCGGGATTCCTACCTCCAGGATCTTCAGCGGACGACCCATGACATCGGTGCCTTGTTCATCGTCGATGAGGTGCAGACCGGTATGGGCTTGACCGGTAGCATGTGGGCGTACGAGCAGATGGGGATCGAACCCGACCTGCTCGCATTCGGCAAGAAGATGCAGGTGTGTGGGATGATGGGAGGGCCGCGGCTCCTCGAGAACGAGGACAATGTGTTCACGAGCAGCAGCCGAATCAATTCCACGTGGGGTGGCAACCTCATCGACATGGTCCGCAGCTCCATCTGTCTCGAGGTGATTGAGAAAGAGAGACTCGTAGACAACGCACGCCGCATGGGAGAGGAGCTGCTCGCTGGCCTGGGTGAACTGGCTGGACATCATGAGATGGTGAGCAACGTGCGCGGCCGGGGCCTGTTCACCGCGTTCACCCTGCCCTCGTCACAACTGCGCGACACCTTCCACGCCCACGCTCTCGAAGCCGACCTGCTCACCCTCAAATCCGGCACGGGGAGCATCCGTCTCCGTCCGAGCCTGAACATCTCCGCTGATGAGGTGGCGGAGGCTCTGGGAATCTTCGAGCAGACCGCCAAGGCGCTCGAGGCCGACCAGGTCGCGTGAGGTGGGCGCTGATGCCGGCCGTGCGCATCCACGGTCATGACTCGCTGCTCGGACGGGCGCTCGCAGAGCGGCTTGAGCGGGCCGACATCGAGCAGTCTGACGCTCTCACCGCATCCTCGGATGACATCGCGGATACCACCATCGTCTGCTGGGATGGGGCAGGCGCCTTTCCCGAATCGTGCGACCTGCTCATTCGCCCCGCCTCGGTCGAGTCACCCCCCTGCACCACCACGTGCGAATTCGTGCTGCACGACCTCTACATCCCCGGAGGTTCCGGCCCATGGGGCCCCCAGGAGATCGAGGTGGCACTCAACCGGCACCAAGGGATGGGTTCAGGCGATTCTCTGGAAGAACATCCACGCTGGTGGCTGCATGTCCGCGACCTGCTCGACGCCGTCGTCCCGCTTCTTTCCAAGCCACCGATCGGCGTGCTCCACGCGAGTGGTCGCCGCGGCTGGCCCCATGACGTGCTGCTCTCCGAACTGGACATGCTCTGGTCCCGATTGCATGCGGTCCGCGGGGGCTCGCTCTCCGCTGCCGATCTGGCACCGGCCGAAACACGACTGGAGACGGTTGCCGACCGCACGTCGCGCCCTGACCTCGCCCCGCTTCATTCAGCATTGCAGCAGGCAGGGGCGGTAGGTTGGCATCCTGTGGTTCCGTTGCGGGTGGGCCTGATGGAGTGCATCGCCGCACGGCTCGACAAGTGATGCTCAGTCCCTGAACAGGTCGACCCCGAGCAGCGGGAGCAGCACACTGGCGTCTCCCTCGACGACGACCTGGGGCGCGTCCGGTCGCACCTTGCCCCAACTGACCGCTTCACGCAGTCTCGCGCCCGAGAGCGAACCGTCGTGTTCGGGCGCAGTGGTGATCTGCACGGCCGAGTCGAGTCCACCTCGGTACTGGTTCCACCAGATGACGTGATGCTTGCTGATGCCGCCACCGACTATCAGCGCGTGCGATGCGTCGGCGGTCCAGACGAGGTCGGACAGTATCTGCTGGTCGGCGAGCAGGTCCAGCCGGAAGTCCGATGAGCGCTGTCTGTGCATGAACAGTTGCGCTCCTACGGCACCATCGTAGATCCCCGGGATGACCAACGGTATGCGTCTCCTCGCAGCATGGTGAAGCAGGCTTGCCTCGTCCTCGATCCTGTCTCCGATCGCCCAGCACAGTTCGACGCTGCCGAACCCTCTCCATGGGTCCTCGGGTGACTCGGCTCGTCGTTCCTCCTCGATCTCAGCGAGCATCGGCAGCACCACATCCTCGA
>JAKUTA010000023.1 GCA_022447885.1 Candidatus Poseidoniales archaeon
AGTTCAACCTGCTCTCCGGCAGCACTACAATCACCTCCACAAGTCAATTGGAAATCGAAAGTGACCAATTGGAGAATGACCTGCGAATCGTGGGCAATCCGACGCTGCACATCCAAGCCACCATCTCGCTCTGGGCGACCTCCGGACACCTGTTCGCGGAGTTGACTCTCGGCTCGACCGGCGAGCACCTCGGCCATGCGGTGATGGACCTGCGCTTCGCTGACGGCGGCAAGCAGGGGCGCACGCTCTCCCCGGGAGAGACGGTGACGGCGAAGATGGAGTTCTTCGGCATGGATGTGCTCGTCCCGGCGGGCGACACGCTCGTCCTGCGCATCTCGCAGACCGGACGCGATTACACTCCGAGCGTCGTGTCGATCCAGCCGGTGACGGTGTCGCTGACCGCGGATTCGGTGCTCGGCCTATCGGTCGTCAACCGCACCTGCGCCGACCTGTTCATGCCGCCGATGATGCCCGATGAGTATCCCCAGTGTGCTGGCGGGGGATGAGGCGGCTGGAATCGTCGACAACAGCACGCGAGCGACCCCTCAAAAGAGGGACTTGACTCGCCGCGCCATGACCGAGCAGCAGACCGACGAACAGCAGCCTACCTCTGGACCTCAGGAGGAGAAGGTGCCCGGTGCCGTGGTGGACGGGAAAGCGACGCTCTACTGCTTCGAGACCTGCCCGTTCTGCTGGAAGGTCAGGAGCCTGCTCTCCTGGAAGGGAGTGGCGTATTCCAAGGTCGAGGTCGACCCGATGAAGAAGGCTGAACTCGATTTCTCCGAATGGAAGGCCGTCCCTGTGTTCGTCGAGTCAGATGGCACGCAGGTCAACGATTCCAACGACATCCTGCACTGGGTCAACTCCCACCATCAGGGTGCCGAGGGGTTCCCAGAAGCAGGTGAGGATGCCAACCAGGACAAGTGGATGGAATTCTCCAACGAGGTGCTCGGCAAGTCGATCGTGCCGGTCATCTACCGCACCTACCGCTCCAGCCTGCACGCGCTCGACTACGTCACCAAGGTGGACAACTTCGGCCGCTGGCAAGCGTGGAAGGCGAAGTGGATCGGCGCGGTCGTGATGCGTCTGGTGGCGAGGAGTCGCGCCAAGAAGTGGGAGCGGGGTCCCGAAGCGAACCTCGCCCACCAGCTCGACGAGTTGTCCACCGGCCTGTCAGGCGACTTCCTCGGTGGCGATTCTCCGGACGGAGGCGACTTCTCCAACTACGGCATCCTGCGCTCGATGCAGGGGCTGCGCGGCTTCGACATCGTCGAAGGGCACTCCGTCGTCGGAGCGTGGTATGCGCGCATGCAGAGCACGACCGGCTTGTGAAACGAGAGTGGGGATCAGCGGGTCTGGCCTGACCGGCCGTCCCTCACGGGTCGCCGGGACCCTTGGGAAGCGCGACCGTCATCAGGCCGGCGATGAGCCCGGTGCAGCAGGCGATGCCGATCGGGCCTTGGGTGAAGAAGCAGAGCACGGCGGCGGTGCGCAGCATGCCCGCGCTCGAGTCGCGCCAGCCGATCCAGGTGGCGACCAATCCGATGAGCGCGAGGCCGGAGAAGCCGACGCCGACCATGATGTAGACGCCCGCGGCGGACTCGTCGTAGAGCATCGTGTCCGTTTCCGCCTCCATTGGAACGTAGTTGATGTACGAGCCATCCTCGCTCTCCGCGGCGAACGTCTCGTCGGAGGGGAAGATGAGCGTGAGCGTGGTGAAGCCGTACGGTTCGAAGGTGTATTTCGGCGGTGGGTTGAGCAGCACGAGATGCTGCACCAGCTGCGCAGAGCCTTGACGTGAGTTGTTGGCGATCATCAGCACCTGGATGCCGGGATCGAGTCCCTCTATCCTGAACCGACCGTCGTCGTCGGTGACGTTCTCCTGCTCGCGAACGGTGTTGTTCTCCGACTTGACGGTCACCTTGACGGTGTAGTTCGCCGCCGGAGTCCCATCTTCCAGCAGCACCCTGCCGATGAGCACCGCTGTTCCCGGCGCCGCCAGTTCAGCGTCGCGATTGATGAACTTGCGATGATTGATGAGTCCGATGTCACCGTTCACGTAGTCGTAACCGTTCCACAATCCGAGCAGCGCGGTGAGGACGAGCACCGCCGCCACCATGGTGACGCGCACGTGTCGCTTGCGCTCGGACGGGAGGATGATCCTCGCTCCCGATTCGGCGAACAGCGACTCATGCCCCGCTTCGGGCAGCCCCGCCAACTCCGGCGCGGGTGACTCCTCAGCGCTCACGTCCGCCGCAGGTCAAGACTGCCTTATCCCTGTTCGCCGTCGTATACGGACTCGACCTGACGAGGGTGGGCGCGCTGCATCCGACCCAGGCTCGCTGCGTCTATCCAGCACTCCACCTCCACCACCTCAACGCCGTCGTTCACCTGTTCAGGGTGCTCCGTCGGCAGGCCCCGTTCGTACAGTTCCGCGATCAGCGCCGCCACCGGGACATCTCCTTCCTCGGTCGGCGGATGCAGACGCAGCTGGCGAGGGGCGCCGTGGAGTCGGTTGAGGATCACCTGGCGCAGTTCGTCGAGCCCCTCGCCGGTCACAGTGGATGCGAGCAGCGCCTCGGGCATACCCAATTCGAGCACGCTCTCGCGGGCACGGGCGCGGGCGGCATCGTCGAGCAGGTCCACCTTGGTGAGCACCACCAGATACGCCGGGCGCTCATCGATGTCCATGCGCTCGGCGAGTTCACGCTGGCAGGTCTCCAACCGGCGTCTGATCTCCGGAGGTGAATCCGACGCGTCGGCGAGCAGCAGCAGCAGGTCGCACTCCAGACTCTCCATCAGGGTGGCGCTGAAGGCGTCGAGCAGGTCGGAGGGCAGTTGGTCGATGAATCCGATCGTGTCCACGAGCAGCAGTCGGGGGCTCGCCTGCATCCGCCCTACCGTGGTCTCCAACGTGCTGAACAGACGGTCATCGACGAGCACCTGCTTCCCTGAGAGAGCAGCGAACAGGCTCGACTTGCCGGCGTTCGTGTAACCGGCGAGGCCCACAGTGAGCGCACCTGATTTCGCCCGCTGCCGGCGACGCTCCCTGCGGGCGGAAGCGTGGCGGCGCTGGCGCCTGCGCAGCGAGGTGATCTCGCGATTGACGGTCTCCAGCACCCCGCGCCATCCATGGCGCCCACCGGCACCATAGCCGAGCCGCTCGCCGGTGGTCACTCGCCGCACCAGTTCGCGCAGCACGAGGCGGTCAGCCGCCAAGCGAGCGATGCGCACCTGTGTGCGCGCCTCGACGCTGGCGGCGTGCTTCGTGAACAGTTCGAGCAGCAGTCGCACTCGGTCCCACACCTCGACTGTCAGCACATCGTGGATGTTCACCAGCTGCCGCGGCAGCAGGGTGGCGTGCACGAGCACCAGATCCACGTCAGCCCAGGGATGATCCCCTCGACGAGAGGCGAGTTCGTCTCCGACGCTCTCGAGACGGCCCCGTCCCATGTGCGTACGCGGGTCCGGAGAGCCGGACTGGCGCAGCACCTCGACCACCTCGATGCCGAGCGTGGCGGCGAGCGCCTCGAACTCCGCCGTGTCCGCATCACGTGTCAGCAGCACGGCTCGCCGACCGGCATGGCTGAGGGTGACATCGTCGGAGATCAGTCCACCGCTGCCCGCCAGCAACGGCACATCGGGGACCGGTTCCGCCCCAGCCATGCACTTGGTGGGAGGTGGTGCTCGCATTTGGCGTCAGCCCCACCATAGAAGCCGTGCCAACCGATGCATTCCTGTCTGAACACCTTCTCCGAAGGGGGGAGTCCGATGAGCGGGGAGTTCAGCGCCACACTGGAGATCGCGGGGGAGGCAGACCACCTCGGCGCGCTGCTCGGCGCCATCGCACCGGATGATCCGGACTCCTTCAGCGGGAGCATCGAGGACGAGGTGGGCGGTGGCGCGCTGCTGGTCATCGAGGTGCACGCCCCCAACATGAGGACGCTAAGAGCCACTTTGGACGACCTGCTCGCCTGCCTCGCGGCGGCCGAAGCGGGGCTCAAGGCGGCGACAGGGGAATGAACGCCCGGATGAACGCCGTACAGGGACGCAGGGCGTCATTCAGGGCCGATTTGGGCCGCCGCACCCTTCAAGCGAGGTCGTCCGGTGCGCCGTCTGCATGACCGAGGTGGAGGAGCGCGCCGAGGCGGACCCCGACGGCGAGTCGGATGAGGAGACGACGGTGCGGCACCCCCTGCTCCCGCATGACCGCAGCGCCTTGCTATGGGTGGAACACCGGCCCACTGAACGCCTACGCGCATCCATCCGGCGCTGGGTCACGGCCCTGATGCACGACGAAGGCATCACAGGAGCGCTGCCACGCACCGAAGAGACCGCCAACGCCAAGGTCATCTCGCGCGGTTCCGGTCGTCTGGCGGGCATAACCGCGGCCAATCAGCTGCTGCTCGACTGGCTTCCCGGGGCTGACTGGTCCTGGGCGGTCGCCGACGGACAGGACATCCACGAGGGGGACATCCTGCTGGAGATCGAGGCCGACCGCACCCAACTGCTCTCCACCGAGCGCATCCTGCTCAACATCGTCGGTCGGCTTTCGGGAATCACCACCAACACGAGGAAGTGGTCGAGCCGCGCGCACCCGATGCGCGTGGCGGCGACGCGGAAGGTGCACTGGGGGCTGCTCGACAAATGGGCGGTTCATCTCGGGGGAGGGATGACGCACAGGTTGACCCGGGCGGACGCACGCATGCTCAAGGAGAATGACCTCGCCAGCCTTGCACTCACGGATGAACGGCTTCCGCACACCGTGAGCAGGGTGCTCAAGGAACTCGACCTGGAAGAGTGTGGGGCATTCGTCGAGATCGAGGTGCGCACCATCGACGAGGCGATCGCGGCGGCTGAGGCGTGGGTTGACAGGATGCAGGACATCACAGACACACAGCGGTTGACGCTGATGCTGGACAACATGGACGAGGGCAAAGCGCGCGAGGTGATGCTCGACCTCGAGACACGCAAATTCCGACACCTGATGGTGGTGGAGGCGAGCGGCGGCATCGGCTACGATGACCTGCAGACCTGGAAGGAGGTCGGAGTCGACGTCGTCTCGGCCAGCGGGCTGCATCGCGGGGCGAAACCACTCGACCTGTCGATGCTGTTCGAAGGGAGTTGAGTCAGACGGGTGGCTTGCATGGCCGATGACATCCCAGAGAGCCATCCGAGATATCGTTCGCTGCTGGCGCGCAGGCTGCTGACCGAGGCTGCAGCGGACGGGCTGCTGGCTGAATCCGCGCTCATCGCCCACGGGCGAGGAGAGGCGTTCGACTATCTGCTGGGCGAGCGCACCACCGCTTCGGCCCACCGAGCCATCGGGGAAGCGACGGCGCGGCTGCTCGCCGCCGGATCTCCGGTGCTGTCGGTCAACGGCAACACGGTAGCCCTGGCCGCTGATCAGATGCTCGGCTGCGCCGCAGTGCTCGGTTGTCCCATCGAGGTGAACATCTACTATCGCACTCCGGAGAGGATGTCTGCATTGCTCGTGAGACTGGCGGAGCGCAAACTGGCGGTGATGCGAGCGGACCCCCCGGATGGCTGGGCCGAAGGGAGCGAGGCTTGGCAGGCGGCGGTGCTCGCGGTGCCGCTGCTCGGTGACGCCGCTGATGGGCGAATCCCCGGACTCGACGGGCCGCGGGCGGCGTGCAGCCGTGATGGCATCATGCAGGCGGACGTGATCTTCGTCCCGCTGGAGGACGGGGACCGCTGCGAAGCGCTCATCGCGGCAGGTAAGCAAGTGCTCGTGGTCGACCTGAACCCGCTGTCGCGCACTGCCCGCGCAGCGACGGTGACCATCGTCGACGAGTTGACACGAGTGCTCGAGGAATTGCTGCCGCTGCTGTTGGCAGGGGCCGGTTCGCCTGACATGGAATGGGACAATGACGCCATTCTGCTGGATGCGCTGGACGAAATCCGCTCTGGAGCCGCATGACTCGGATGCCCGAGTAGACATCGGGGAGAACCTTTTTCAGGTCTCACGTAAAGAAATCAGTGAGTACTGATGGCCGAGAAGCGCCGGGATACGTTGGAAGGCGGCGGTTTCTTCGGAGCGTCACAGAAGTCGTTCGACCTTGAGAAAACGACTGAGCCGGTGCGCAGACGCAAGCGAGGTGAGCGGGCGAGAGCGCCCCCGGTGCAACAACAGTCGCCTGATTCAACGCAGCTGGAGCAGCGCCGGAGCGTGCTCGACCATGACGCCGTTCCGGTGCAGGATTCGGTCTCAAACTGCCCGGGTTGTGGCAACGACATCTCCGAGGGCGACTTCGTCGAGGCCATCGTCTCGTTCGTGACCGGGGCGGCCGACTACCTCGCCGGCGACCCGATTCGCTCGCAGGCGGTGCAGGCGCTCAGACAGCAGGCCAAGCGAATGGACCTGCCAGAACCGTACGATGACTGGTTGCTCGAAGTGTGCACCCGACTCGAGGCCCAGGTGGCCCGTTACGTAGAGGCGCGGCAGGGCGTGCTCGCGGCGGAGATCGAGGAGCGCATGCGGGCCGAGTTGATGGGTGAGCTCTACAGCCAGATCCGCGCAGAGATCGAAGTGCACATCCGTCGTGAGGTCGAAGCCGAACTGTGGGAGGAATTCCAGCGCACCTATCAGGCACAGCAGGATACCGTGTCTGATTCGAATCAGGCGTAGTGCTCGGCGAGCAGTGTCCTCACCCGGACGACGATGCCGTCGCCCACCTGTGAGGTGGACGCTGTTCCGCCCAGGTCGTAGGTGAGTTCGTCGGCCGACAGGATTTGTGCGGAGATCGCTTTCTCGATGATGGCGGCGGCCGCAAGCGCATCGGCATCGTCACACTGCATACCGAGCCATTCAAGCATCAACTGCACCGAGTTGAGTGTGGCTATGGGATTCACCACACCCTTGCCTGCGTGCTTGGGAGAAGAGCCGTGAACCGGCTCGAACAGCCCGTGTTCATCCCCGATGTTTCCGCTGGCAGCCATCCCCATGCCACCTTGGAGAACGCTGCCGAGGTCAGTGGCTATGTCGCCGAACATGTTGGTGGTGACGACGACATCGAACCACTCCGGGTTTCGGATCATCCACATTGTGAACGCGTCGATGAACGCCGCCTCGTGGGCGATGTCGGGGAAATCCTCGGCAATCTCGTTGAACACCTTGCGGAACAACTGGCAGCCGCGCGTGACGTTGCTCTTGTCGACGCAGGTGACGCGTGATATGCCGTCCTTGGGCGCGCCGTGGCGGCGCTGCGCGTAATCGAATCCGAGTCGAATGAGCCGCTCGGACCCCGCTCTGGATATCGGACGCGGGTCCCAAGCGACCTCGCCCGAGATTCCGTCGAATTCCATCACCGGATCCTCGGCCTCCTTGCCGTTCATCAAACGGTTGGCGGACCTGCGCAGCAGGCTGTGGTAGAGTCCCTCGGTGTTCTCCCTGAGCACCACCATGTCGACCTTGTCGGGTGACCACACCTGGGTGAATTTGTCGTGGATCTTGTGCCGCACCCCGCGGTAGAGTTTGATCGGGCGCACATTTGCATAGAGATCGAGTCCTGCGCGCAGCCCGAGGATGACCTGCCCGCCGGCGATGTCCCCGTTGGGCAACTCCGCCCCCGGCCAGCCGATCGCCCCCAGAAGAATGGCATCCGACTCGTCGCGGCAGTGCTCGAACGAGCCTTTCGGCCACTCCTCCCCGGTCTTCAACCAATACTGACCTCCGCACGGGATGACCGTGCGCTCAAACACCAGCGGACTGCCCTCTTCGATGACATCCAGCAACTTCTCCGCCTCGTCGATGACCTCGGTACCGGTGCCGTCGCCGGGCAGTATCGTCAGGCGGTAGGTCACCATGAATCGGCCACCGGCTGGGACTACATGAACGCGTCCATCGCCGCGGTAGCGGAGTGAATCGAGGGATTAGTTCTTCAACCGCCATGAGAGGGAAGGGGGCGATGACCGACAGCGCGCCGAGCGACGGCGAGGGACCTGCACGCATAGATGCCTCCAGCCTGCCCGAGGAGGTGCGTAATCTGTGGGAGACAATGCTCAGGCTCGATCCTTCGTGGGACTTGAACGAGTGGTTGACGCAGAGCGCCAAGGATGAACTGAGGTTGGTGGAAGTGAAACTCGGACGAGAACGTATGCGCCTCGAACAGAGGCTGCACCGTGTGAACACGCTCGCCGAGCGATTGCGGCGCATGGGGGTCGAGGTCGACGAGGTGCGCTGGAACGACCCGCACCAACGCAACCTGTTCGACACCTTCTCCGAGGAAGTGAAGGCTTCCGAGCCCAGCGAATCCATCAAGACGGACGCTCAGCCAAGCGAGGAGGACGCGGCGCACCCCGCGGCCGCACTGCTCGATTACCTTCCCGGAGAGCCGGGTGACGACCCACTGCTGGCCATCGTCGCCCAGTTGGTGCTGTTCGAGATGGAGGAGGCTGAAGGGAACGGGAATCTGCCACTCTCACTGGATGGACTCGGTGATGCGCTCGATAACCGCGGCATCAGCGCCGATGAGCTGGACGAGGCGGTCGAGTGGCTGCTGGAGCGCGAGGAGATGATCGAAGTGGCAGAGGACATGTTCGGATTGGGAACGGGATAGCCCGGGGTGCCGTAGGAAACCGTGAATAAGGAACAAGAAGAACTTCAATTGAAGGTAATGACACGTATTCGGGCGATTCTGGCAGGTGCGCTCGTAGGTGGATTCTTTCTATTCGAATTGTGGGCCACCCTCCCTCTCTCCATCGGGATCGGAATCACCGCCATGCTGCTGGCGGACTATCCCTGGCAGTTGAGCGAACGGCGCCGCATGACCCGCCATGCGCACGACCAGACCCTGCGACTGCAGTACTCAGGTCAGCAGGTGCACGCCCTCAACCAGCGCCTCGCTCAAGTCGAGGCGTCGCTCGAGGACCGGCAGGCGCGTCTGCAGAATACCCTGATCGAACTCGAGCGCAGGGACACCGTCGGCGCGCCCGAGGCGCGTCGGCTCATCGACGACCAGAAGGAGACGCTCGATGCGCAGAAGCAGGCGATGGAGGAGGCCCAGAGGCTGATACGTGCCCAACAGAGCATGCTCGTGCGACTGGAACAGCAGACCGTGGACGGTCATGGGCGCTGGGAGGAGACGCTCGCAGCGCTCGAGCGGATGCTCTCCAATCAGGCAAACCTGTCCTCGGGGGCGCAGCAACACGTGCTCGAGGAGATCTGTGAGGGCAACCGCGAACTCCAGAGGGCGCTCACCGAGGTGATCTCCAGTCTGGCGATGGCACCGCGCACTTCCGAGGTGCACGTCTCGGACTCGGTTGTGATGGGAGTGGTGGGTCATGACGCCGGCCGGAAGACACCCTCTCCCCCGCCCATACCTGTCATCGGCATCGGCCAGCCGCAGCGCACCAGCACCGAAACTTGGTTGAAGGCGCTGCCGGAAGACCTCACCTGAGGTGTCCCCCTGGTCTCGAAGCGGCGCTCCGAACTGTACTGGCGATTGTGGCTGGGCGGCCTGCTGTGGAAGGTCCTGGTGATCGCGCTCGGCCTCGCCGCCGCCAGCCGCCTGTCCCAATGGTCGGACACGACCTGGCAGGCGATCGGCATCGGCCTGCTGCTGTTCGCCATGCTGCTCGAAAGGAAGGCCGCCCGCGACTCGCTCGCACGCGTCGATGAGATCCTGCTAGGCAGGCTGGAGGCGGCAGAATTCCTCGCCGACCGCGCCCCGGGCACCGCCGGCGCGTTCACGCTGACAGGTGTTCCCGACGCGTTCGACCGCCTGATGGATGAACTGCTAGCCGCCGCAGCGGACCCGCTGGCCAAGGAGGTCGACGCCCACGGACGCGCCATCTACCGCACCCGCGGCGCCGACCCGCGCGGACCAGCGAAGGGGAGGGGAGCGGACACCATCGACGCACGCCTGCCGCGCATAGACGCCATGGGCCCCCGCCCGGAATTCGACGACCTTGAAGGCGAACTGACCCGAGCCGAGGAGACCGTCGCCGAAGCGGACCTGATCGCGGCTGAGCGGGCGCAGGAGCACTGGGAGAAGGATGAGCAGTCCGACCCTGAACTCATTGAGGCAGGGGTGGAGAAGCTCGGTGATCTGGTGGCGAAAGGCCATTTCGGGGGCCCGCGCGAGCCCGACGAGACGACCGAGAACCATTAGAAGAGGAGCCATGCCCGGAGCGGGCGAGGGCATGAGCGGACATCAGGTCAAGGCGATCCTCGTGGCGGGGGGTGCGGGCACGCGGCTGCTGCCGTTCACCCGCTACACGCACAAGACCCTGCTACCGTTGCACAGAAGGCCTGTCATCGACTACGCATTGGCCACCATCCGGCGCGCCGGGATCCGTGACATCACCATCATCGGCAACCGCTTCATCGGGCAGATCGCGCAGCATGTCGGCACCGGCCTGGAAGGTGAGAACATCCACTACGTCATCGAGGAGGAGCCACGGGGCGTCGGTCACGCGCTCAATCTCGCCCGCCCGCACGTGGAAGGGAGCCGGATGCTGGTCTACTTCTCCGACAACATCGGCACCTACGAACTGGCCGACGACGTCTCCGCCTGGGGGGAATCCGCAGACCCCCCCGGTTGCCTTCTCCTGGGCCGCACAGTGCCTGACCCCGAGAGATTCGGCGTGGCGGTGTTCAACGACGCAGGTGAATTCGTGGATCTCGAAGAGAAGCCGGAGAGCCCATCATCCCAGATGGCCATCGGGGGCATCTACCTCTACGACGAGGATTTCTGGACACACATGGACGAGGAGATGGCAGCGAAGGGTAAGGATTTCAGCATCACAGATGTCAATCGGCGCTACATCTCCAGTGGCAAGGCGACGCTCAGGATCATCGACGACCATCTGTGGCTCGACTGCGGGACTCCTGATGCGCTGCTGCAGGCTTCACAACTCGCTGCAGATGGTGAACTCTCACCGGAGCCGTGCAACTTCCGCGATGGTGACCCATTTCCATCTTCTGAATGAGATGCTCATTCGGTGGCTTGGAGAACCCGTTCATACGCTGTGAGCGACCCTTGGATGACCGATTTCCAAGTGCGGTTCTCCTCAACCCAAGCCTTGGCTGCTGCACCCAACTTGGAACGATGTTCGTCATCGACGATCAGGGAATGGATGGTGTCCGCGAGTGATTCGATGTCATCAGCAGGATACAACAGACCGGTGACACCATCCTCCACTATCTCAGCAAGCGCAGGGAGGTCGGACATGACCAGAGCGCGGCCCCTCTGCATCGCCTCGAACGGCTTGAGGGGGGTGACCAGCCGGGTGACTCGGGTGTCTGGGCGACTCACCTCGAACACGTCAATCAAGGCGTAGAACGGTGTAACCTGCTCGTGTGGCACAGGCCCCATGATCAGTGTATGTTCTCCGATGCCCAAGCGGTCACAGTGCGCCTGCAGTTCCTCCTGGCCCGCTTCCGATGAGAGCACGAACAGTTTCACGTCGATTCCCTTGGCGATTAACGTCGCCACCGCCTCG
>JAKUTA010000230.1 GCA_022447885.1 Candidatus Poseidoniales archaeon
TGCCCTCGACGTGGGATATGGGGTAGTCGAAGATCTGCTTGATGCCGTAGGTGGGCAGGCCGCCGGACACGCCGTTCCACTCGCCCGCGCCGCGCAGGCGCATGCGGGTGTACCACACCTCGTAGTTGTCGTTCTTGTCGAAGCCGTAGCCGCGGCCGTCCATCCAGACGAGGTGGGTGTTGCCGTCGGTGTCGATGGCGATGGACGGGTGCAGGCTGAAGGAGTCGTCGATGGTGATGCGCGTGTCGTTGACGACGACGAGGTGGCCGTACCCCTGGCTGTCGAGCGACGGGCCGAGGTCCTCCACGTAGGAGTTGCCCTGGATGCTGTGCCCGGTGTCCCCGTAGAGCCAGCCGTTCGAGGGGTTGTCGAGCATGGCGTGCGGGTCGAGCACGGTCATGTAGATCTCGCGGGAGTTGTTGGTGGCGAGGTAGACCATCGCCTCGACGAGGATCTGCATCTGGTTGCCTCCCGAGGCAGGGAACTGGTAGGTATGACCGCCGGCGTCGGTGTTGCGTATGGTCGAGCCGGGACAGATGCGGGTGTTGGTGGAGATCTGGCCGTTGGGGCACTGTGCGAGGTCCTTCATGTGCGACTGGATGTTGATGCCGCCACCCCATGAGGAACCATACATCGGCACCGGGATGATGCCGGCGCGCACGCACGCGTCGTGTGCGTAATTGATGCTGTCAATGTCATTGGCCTGCTGCGCCGGGTCGCCGCCGTAGGGTCCCTCGTCGGAGATGGGCATGACGATCTTGGTTGCGTTCGGGTTCCACTTGTGATCGAGTGTGGTAGGGGGGTTCCCGGGGACGCTGCCCTGATTGTCCTGCCATGAAAGACACGCCCATTCGGTACCCGGTCCCCAGTCCTCACCGGAGTAACCACCGGTCTTGACGGCGCCATTGAATATGGCTGCCGTCAGTTTGCGCAGTCCGCCTGAGTCGTCCCCTGGAACAAGACCGAGCGCGGTCGAGCGCACGCCGGCTTGGTTCTGCCCGTTCACCGGCGCGCGCAGGCAGGAGCCGGTGCCAGCCGATGACGGGTAGTAGCCACCGAGAGCATAGAGGGTTTCGTAGACGGTCATGTTGGCCTCTTCGAGCATCGGCTTGATGCCGCGGAAGGTACCCCCGTTGGAGAACGAGCCGCCGTAGAACACGGTGCACATGTCAGCCCACTCGGAGTACATCGAGCCGGAGGTGTCGATCGGTGCCACTATCTCCACCTTGCCGCCGCGGGTGTCATCCCAGACGATCTGCACGAGGTCGTCGGCGTCCACGGCGATGTCGGGGTGGCCCTTGTGCCCGATGATCGGGGTGAGCAGGGTGTCGTCGATTGCTGTGAGTGCCTGCATCATCACCGAGTCTATCTCGAGCATGGAGTAGTAGATCTGTGGCTGGTTGAAGAACTTCCCGAGTTGTTCGTAGGCGTCCTCCCACACGATGTGCACACCGTCATCTGAGTCGAGCGCTATCGCAGGCCAGTCCCTGTTCTGGGAGCGTTGGCTCACGATGGTGTCGTCGATCACGCTGAGAGCGAAATCGTCACCCGACGAGCCGTCCTGATCGTCATATGTCGGATCGAGCAAGGTATACTTGATCGAGTGCGAACCGGATTTGTCGGTCCACACCACATGCACCCTGTCCTCAGAGTCGATGGCGATGTCAGGGTGCCAGGCGCGGTGCGCACCTGAATTGGATATCTGGGTTGCATCGATGAGCGTGTCAGCGCGGGGGTCGAGCATCGTGTAGTAGAGATGCTGCGTGTTGCGACTCCAGACGATGTGGATGTTGCCTTGACTGTCGGCGCCCATCGCCACCATGCGGTCGTTCACTCCGCCTCCGTCGACCACCTGCACCGCTTCGGTGATGACCACCTGGGCGGCTTCGGCTTGGGGTGCGTAGGCGATTCCGGCGACGCTGCTGAACATCATCAGCAGCGCCATCATTAGACTCTGGTTCATTCTGTTCATCCACATCGGCTCCTCAGTACATCTGACTGACGCTCTCTTCTTGCTCAGTCCATACTTAATCCCGCTCCCCAACGGTCACGGGACGAGGACACGCCTCAGACCCATTCCGAAGGGTCGAATCCCTCTCCGAACGAGTGTGATTCGTCGGTCGAGACCATCTGGTCCGAAGGAGGTGGTTGCTGCTGCTCCGCCTGCGCCCAGTCGTCCACCGGTCCAGGTTGGCCGATACCCGGGCCATAACTGAACTTGATCTCGTGGATGAGGGCGAGCTTGGTCAGCCAGATGTGCCTGAGCGTCTGCATCAGGCGGTTCTGCGTCAGCCCGTCGTTCCACACCGGCTGCGAGAGGTTGAACGCCTGCAGCGGACCGGAGGGGGTCTGGTTCGAGTTGCGCACGTGCAGTACCCAGTCGACGTCGCTGCGCGTCAGGTGCAGACGGGTCTCGTGCAGCCAGCGCTCCCACCCCTCGCCGTCCTCAGTGGAGTTGCGCTCCATCTCCTCCTGCTGGCCGGCGTCGACCTGCGTCACAGAGGAGATGACCAGCAGGCTGCGCTGCTTCGGCGAGACGACGTTGAACACGTGGCCGTGCGGTGTGGGCGGATAGCGCACCAGCAGGTGAAAGCGGGCGCGCGGGTCGGGGCGGTCGCGCACTTCGATGCCCTCATCGGTAAGCCAGCCGCGCACCCGCACCTCGATGTCATCGACCACGGCTCGGCCACCCCTCGCCCCTATTTGAGCGCGTGGGGGTTCAGTCACCATCATCGGTG
>JAKUTA010000231.1 GCA_022447885.1 Candidatus Poseidoniales archaeon
TGGCCGCGGGAGTGAACTCGATTTCCATCCATGGATTAGACGGGTCGATCGTGGTGTTGATGACGGCCCCGTTGAACCTGATGACCCATGTCCCATCGAAGGGAATGTCGTTTCCTGCTGTGTGGTCGACGTACGATACCGGGATGAAAGTCAACTGACCGCGGAGCATGACGTTGATCGGGAAGTTGATCTCCACGGTGCTCTGGATGCCGTATGCGAATACAGGAGTGAGATCGGCATCATCAGTCGCACCGGGCACGTCAGGTAGGAAGCGTAGGATGACATCGCAGTATGCGGGGCCGATGGTCACATCGAACGCGGAGAAGTTCCAGACAATCGAGAAATCACCCGTCACTTGGTTCACGTTGGTGCTGTTCAGCACCCAGAAGGCGGTCTCGGTGTATGGTCCGGTCGAACCGTTGCGGCGCAGCAGCAGGATGAGCGTGCCGTCCATCGGCGCGGGCGAGGCTCCTCCGGAGTGAATCGTCCCGTTGATGTAGATGTTCTCGCCGATCTCCAGCAACGAATTGTTAGTCGATGGACCATGGAGCGTGGCGGTGAGATCCGGTGCGGGGGTGACGTTGAACAGGAAGTTGTACGTTGTCGGACGCGCATGATAGACTGGTGAGGGGTCGAGATGCAGGTCTGCTTCGTGCCAGCCTGCGAATTCCAGGGACGCATTGCGCATCCCGAGGTTTTCATTCTCCGACAGGTTCACCGTGAACATGAAGTATCCGTTGGCACCGACCTGTGTGGTCAGCGTGACATTCGCGTTGAGCACGCTCGAATTATAGGTGAGCGATACCGTGTAATTGGTCTTGGTCGACACATCCAGCAGAGGTGGCGAGTTCCACATCATCGTGCCAGTGATGTCGGTGGTCGACCCTGCGCCGACATACGGAACGCCTACCGGCACGGGAGAATCCTGAGACAGGCTGGTATTATCCGTGATGTTCACAGTCCAGACGAAATCGTGCGTGCTGTATGGCACGTAACCCCCTTGCTGGGTCTCGACCACGATGCGGCCGTATCCCGGGTGAGTGATGCCGAACGGGAAGCCCTTGATGCTGAAGTTGCCGTTCGAATCGGTCAGGTTGGCACTGAGCAGCGATTCTGCGTTCAGCGCAGCCGGATTGAACGGATTGGTGTCGTTAGCCTGCACGAGGTAGGCGCGCACGAGCGTGTCGGCGGCCGCGGACTGGTTGGCGGTGAACTGCAGAGTGCCGTTCATGTAGATGTCACCGGTGGACATGTCTCGCTCGATGCTACCTGGCCAGCTGGTCTCGTTGACAACCTCCACCTGCTCGGCAGGTGGGCAGGCATCGACTGGGATCCAGCCCATGTCGAGATTGTTGCCTGCCGCATTCTGTTGCAGGTGCACCTCACCCCATGCATCCCAGTTTCGCCCCATGACCATGAATCCAGTGCCCGTCCAGACCCCGCCGCTGTAGCCTGTCGCCTTGCGCGCTGGGATTCCGGCCAGACGTGCCATGGTGGTGAACACGGTGGAGAACTCCTGACAGGAACCCTCCATGAGATCCTGGAGGATGAAGCGACTGACATCCTCGAGCATCGGCAGACCTGAACCGTCGAAGTTGAGCTTGAACTCCACCGACGTGTTACCATCAGCGTTGTTCAGGTAATCACGAATCGCCACCACCTTGTCCCACGCGCTGACCGCGCCTGCATCCGCGATCACACCCTGCGTGACGTCGTAGACGTATGACTCGGGTGCGGTCATGTCGGTGAAGTAGCCTGGCAGGTCGGTGCCGTAGTTGCCCGGACCAGCGTAGGGAATCGAATTGGCGTATTCAGTGGATGTGAACGAAATCTCTGGCTGGGAAGTCATCAGGTCGTAGATCTGTGCAGCGGAAATGCGCAGGTCGTGGGAAACATTGGATTGGTTGAGGTAAGCGAACGGGTCGCCCCACATCATCCATGAGTATGCGGACGCCGGTTGCGGCAGTCTCGAACCGGGATTGACCGGCTGCACGTAGGTCATCCAATAGTCCTCCGAGGAGTCCCAGAAGGTGTCGTTGGCAATCCAATGGTAATCAATCCAACCGGGTGAAATCTCAGTCTCGATCAGCGAACTCTCGTTCATCCCGTAAGCGGCGCCGGTGTAGTACTCGTAGGTGCGCACCCGCCAGTAGTGGGACAGGTCGGGGTAGACTCCGTTACCGGTGCTGGTGGTGTTGTTGGCCCAGAAGGCGATTTCGTTCTGGATGATGTCATCGGTCGGGTCCCACGGATCCTGCGGGCTGAGATGGCAGTCCTGCCAGTACTGCGGAGGACACTCCTCGTAGTCACTCATGCCGCCGCCGTCAGTGTCCGGGTCACGCCAGTCTGTGCCGGTCTGGTTCTCGATGTTGTCCGGAATGCCGTCTCCATCGGTGTCAGCCGGGTTCATGTCGTCCAGCGGGTCCCACTCGGGATTGGTGCCGTCGAGGTACTCCTGCCCGTCCATCACTCCGCCGTTGTCCGTGTCCGGGTCGAACGGATCGGTGACGTAGGTGTCCGTTGAACCGTTGCCTCCACCCATCCCCGGCACGTACATCAGGTCGCAACCGGTGTTGTTCTCGAAGTAGTCGTTGAGCATGTCACCGTCCGAATCGAGATTGTTGTGGCACGGCTCCATCGGGTCGGTGCCGTTGAGCACCTCGTCGAGGTCGTTGACGCCGTCGCCATCAGAATCATACTGCGTGTGGAGCGAGAACCATCCCC
>JAKUTA010000232.1 GCA_022447885.1 Candidatus Poseidoniales archaeon
GCTCGCCTTGAGCAGAAGCGGGAACCCGATCCGCGCCGCCAGTTCCTGCAGCGCGTGCGTGCGCGCGGGCAGGTCGTCGGATTCTGAAAGCTCGCCGCCGGGGGTCACGGGCACGCCCGCGTCGCGCATCAGCCGGCGGGCCGCCACCTTGTCACCCATCGATTCGATCGCACTCGCCGGGGGGCCGATCCAGACGACCCCCGCCTCCTCGACCGCATGGGCGAACTCAGCACGCTCTGAGAGGAATCCATAGCCAGGATGAACCGCCTCGGCCCCCGTGGCGGCACAGGCGCGCATGATGGCCCCGATGGAGAGATAGGTGGCAGAAAGGTCGCCTTCGAGCAGCACAGCCTCATCTGCCAGTTCCACATGCAGCGCGTTGGCGTCACCTCGTGAGTGCACTGCGACCGTCTCCAGCCCTAACTCTCGACATGCACGGATGACACGGCAGGCGATCTCGCCCCGGTTGGCCACTAGCACCTTGGAGAACGGTGACGGTACCCCCTCCTGCCACTCGAGAGCAGCCACCCGCACCGCCTCCGCCTCAGTCCTCGTCGTCGGCTCTGACGTACCAGGATGGCTTACCCCCATCGAGGAACGCCGACAGGCCGTCCTGACCCTCGGCGCTGCCGCGCATCTCTGAAGTCTTGTCGAGGGTCCACTCGCGCAACTCCTCATCACTCCCACTCCAGCGGTCGAGAACAGCCACCAGTCGCTTCGCTTCGGCGACCGCTGCAGGCCCGGTGCTGAGTACCTCGTCAATGACCACCTGAGTGGCAGCGGTGAACTCGTCGGCTGAGCCGCACACCTCCTCGACCATGCCGATGCGGAGGGCCTCTTCGGCATCGATGCGCTTCGCCAGCGTCGCCAGGCGGCGGGTCTGGGCGCTGCCGATTCGACGATGGACGTATGGCCCGATCACCGCTGGCAATATCCCCAGTTTCCCCTCGGACAGTGCTATGCGCGCGTCGGACTCGACTATCACATGGTCACAGCAGGCGACCAATCCAGCACCTCCCCCGAGGGCCACCCCCTGCACGTTGCCGATGGTGAAGCAGGGGTGGGAGTGCAGGGAGTTGAACAGACGGTCGAGGCGCGCCGCGTCCGCCCTGTTCTCCTCGGCGCTCTGCGCACCCGAGGCGCGCATCCAGTCGATGTCGGCGCCGGCGCAGAAGTGGCGACCGGCGCCTGCGAGCACGAGCACACGCAGGAACGGCTCCCCCGAGCCATCACTGAGCGATCCCTGCTCAGCGACCGACCGGTCCTTCGTCCATTCCAGCAATTGGATTATGTCACTTATCAATTGAGGATTGAGCGCATTGAACACAGCATCTCGCCTCAGGGTGAGGTGCGCCACCGGGCCTGCCACATCGAGGCTCGTGAGCGAGGTCTGCGGCAATGAATCTCCAATTGAAGAATTAGACATTTCAATTACTCCTTCACATGCGGAAAACGCCGAATCCACCGTCCGGCAAGGGGGCGTTGAGCGAGGCGCTGATCGCCAACCCGAGAACATCACGCGTGTCCCGCGGGTCGATGATGCCGTCATCCCACAACCTGGCGGTCGAGTAGTAGGGGGAACCCTCGGTCTCGTAACGCTCCAGGATCGGGCGACGGAACTCGTCGAGTTCGTCACCCGCCATCTCCGCCGAGCCCTCGCGGAGTCGCTGCTCCTGCTTCACCGCGGTGAGCACGTCCGCTGCCTGCTGCCCGCCCATCACGGAGATGCGGGCGTTCGGCCACATGAACAGGAAGCGGGGGTCGTAGGCCCGTCCGCACATGCCGTAGTTGCCAGCCCCGTGGCTGCCGCCGATGATGACGGTGAACTTCGGCACCGGAACGCAGGAGACCGCGCTCACCATCTTGGCACCGTCCTTGGCGATGCCACCAGCCTCGTAAGCCCGGCCGACCATGAAGCCGGTGATGTTCTGCAGGAACACCAGCGGAGTGCCGCGCTGGCCACACAGTTCGATGAAGTGAGTCGCCTTGAGCGCTGACTCGCTGAACAGGATTCCGTTGTTCGCCACCACCCCGACGGGGTATCCATGAATGCGAGCGAATCCACAGACCAGCGTGGTGCCGTAGCGCGTCTTGAACTCGTGGAACCGGGAGCCATCCACGATGCGCCCGATCACCTCTCGCACATCGAATTGCGTGCGGTTGTCCTCTGGGATGATCCCGAGCAGGTCATCGACGTCATGCGCAGGCGCCTCGGGAGGCTGGACATCGAGTGGCACCTTGTTCGCCGCGCCGAGATTCTCGACTATGTCACGCACCAGTCGGAGCGCCTCGGACTCATCCTCGGCGTAGTGGTCCGCCACACCCGACCTGGCGGTATGCACATCGGCGCCCCCCAGCTCCTCAGCGGTCACCTCCTCTCCCGTCGCCGCCTTCACCAGCGGCGGCCCGGCGAGGAATATCGTGCCCTGCTCCTTGACGATGATGGTTTCGTCCGACATCGCCGGCACGTAGGCGCCGCCGGCGGTGCACGAGCCCATGACGACGGCGATCTGGGCGATGCCGTCGGCCGACATGCGCGCCTGGTTGTAAAATATCCGCCCGAAATGATCGCGGTCGGGAAATACCTCATCTTGATGCGGCAGATTGGCGCCGCCGGAATCAACCAGATAAATACTCGGCAGTCGGTTCTTGGCGGCGATCTCCTGGGCGCGCAGATGTTTCTTCACGTTGATCGGATAATAGGTGCCGCCCTT
>JAKUTA010000233.1 GCA_022447885.1 Candidatus Poseidoniales archaeon
TCATGCTCGAGCCCTCATCATCGAACGGCAGCGACACTGTGCGCACCTGCCAGTCGCGCGGGTCGAGGAACTCCCCCCCTGATGAATCCCGGTTAAGCAGGTCGACGTCGAGGTGGTCCTTCACGCGTGCGCGCACCCTCGATTTCTCAAGGTCCCTCCAACTCGCTCCGATGCGTTCGCGTCGGTACAAGGCGTGCAGCAACGCCCCATCCTTCTGCCACCCGGCGACGATCCAGTCACCCTTGCGGAAGTGGATGACGTCGCCGAGGTCGAATGCCGGTTTGCGGTAGAGGACCGTCAGGCGGGTGATCTCCTCGCCATCCTTGCGCCCGACCACGGTGTTGGACTCCTTGGTCGAACTCCCGTAACGTTTCGTCAGGTGGCGCCCCCACGCCCGCGCCAGCGCCTTGCTGCCGAGCACGACGTCCCAGCCGCCGGACACCGCCCCCTCGTTGCTGACGAAGAACATCGGGTCCGGTTCCATCCCGCTGAGCAGGCTGTCCAAGGTCTCGCGCAGTACCTTCAGTTCATCCTCGGCCAGCCGCCGTCCTGACGAGCGCAGTTGCACGGTCGCTTCGTAGTAGTTGCCAGCGCGGCGTGAACATGACGGACAGACGCCGTCCGAGATCTGTAGCATGGTCGTGTGCTCGTCGGCGAACTCGAGTTCATCGATCACGCCGACGGCCTGCACGAGGAGTCGTGTGTTGCGCTCATCGACCGGCTCCGCGTGGATGCCGACCTCAAGCCCGCTGGCGCGCTCATCCACCGCCAGTTCCTGCTGCACCACGCCGTGCTGGAGTTCCACGTCGGGGATGTTCACCCAGCGCCCGGAATGGAGCACCATCATGCACTTCGGGCAGCGCACGCTCTGGATGGTGGCCGCGAGTTCCGACAGGGTGACCCGTTCGCGGAAACAGGATTCGCACATCCGGTTGCTGGTGAGCGGTCCGGAATCACCGCAGACGACACAGAACGCTTCGCCGAGTGACACCTGACACACCACCGTCTGTTGGCAGCCGCTCTATCCGGCTCGCTTGAAGGCTCCGCCTCCGAATCAATCGGAAAAGAGGTGCTCATTCCTCTTCTGTGCGGTCGAGCGCCGCCTCGACCGCGTCCAGCCGCCCCGACAGGTCGACCAGCCGGCTGAGCATGCGCCACGTCCAGCCGGCGATGATGCCGATCATCGCCACGTAGGCGAGGGCGAGGAAGACCGTCCCTTCTGCCATCGAATCACATCCTTGCATCCAGTTCCATCTGCGCCCGGTTCAACCTGACCTCTAGGTCGGCGGTCGCCCAGACGAGCATGGCATGCCCGATGACGAGGATCTGGAAGGCGAGCGCGGAGAGCAGCAGGACCTGGAGGATCGCGGGGTCGAGCGTGGTCCCAGAGCCTTCCCCGGTGGCGACGACCGGTCCGGGATGACGATTCTGCCAGAAGCGGGTGGCCATGTAGGTGAGCGGAACGAGCAGGAATCCGAACATCCCCACTGTGGCGAAGGTGTCGCGCATGTCCTCCCCCTGCGCCTGTGTCCGGTGTCCTTGCACGAGGAACAGCGCCAGCGCCGTCAACAACGCGAAGGTGTTCAAGCGCACGTCTGTGAGGTCCCACGGTACACCCCACTCCGCCGCACCCCAGATCGGCCCGCTGGTGATGACGCACAGGCCGTAGAGCAGACCGAGTTCCGCGCCGACCACGTGCAGCCTCCACCCCCATTCCCTTCGCTTGAGGAACCACGCCATCGAGCCGACGAACAGAATCGTGAATGCCAGGAAGGACGCCCACGCCGAGGGGACGTGGAAGAACAGGATGCGATACGCCTCGGGCGCCTTCCAATCGTCACCCTTGATCTCCGGCGCCCAGGTGAATCCGAGCCACAGGGCGAGCGCCGCCAGCGCGAGCCCGACCAGCGTCAGGATGACTCCGAGGCGCATGTACTTCGGGTGCATTCGACTACAGAGCCGACGGCATCATGGCATGAAGGTGGCGGAACCAATCTCTCAGCCGTCGTGCAGCATCGGCAGCAGCAGAATCACAGCCATCGGAATACCGTAGGCCATGACCAGCGCTTCCGGCACCAGTTCGCTCCCCGCGTCGAGCAGCACGATCAGTGAGAGATACGGCCACACGAGCAGCAGGGTGAGCAAGAAGGCGTAGGTGGCACCTTTGCGCGGAAGGGTGGCATCCAATCCATGGATCATCGCTGCTGCACAGGCGATCAGCGTCAATCCGATGATCGTCAGGAAGACGGAGATGTGAATCGAACCATCCCCGGAGAACGAGTACAGGCTGATGAAAGTGAGCACGGCGATCGTCCCGATACCTGACAACTCAGGCCTCAGTTCCGGCCGTCTGGCGAGCATCGCGCTCCACCAGTCGCTCGCGCCCGGATCCGAGAGCCGTTGCAGGCTCGATGGCCGGACGAGCGCCGCTATCAGGCCCGGTAACAGGATCAGCCCCGCCATCAGCGTGCCCGGGACTTCATCAGCAGCGACGGAGTTGGTGGACATCAGACCGAGCAGGACGACGAGTGCGACCGCTCCCGGCCCCAGTCTGCGCACATCAGGTGCGTGCCATCCCCCACCCAAGAGTGTCCGCCAGGTGGAGAACACCGATACGAGCGATGCCTCCGAAGCAGCCACCTCGCTGCCCCCTGGTTCAGCACGATCAGGGGCTTCGACCG
>JAKUTA010000234.1 GCA_022447885.1 Candidatus Poseidoniales archaeon
CCATTCGCGCGCGAGGCGATGGGCTAGGGAACTGGGACCCGTTCCTTACAGCACTTTCACTAGTTTCGCGATGAGGTGGAACTGGTGCCAATCCCCTTGTGAGTTCATTTCTCAATTCTCGGACACCAAGCGCTCAAGCATCTCGTGAAAATTGAGGATGACGGAGACCCGGCGTGGTTCCGAATTAATCGGAGTTTTGCTCATCAGGAAGCGGCCATCCTCTGCCACGTCGTAGTTGCGCCCATTGCGCGAAATGGCGTAATTGCCCTCGAAAAGCACCGAAGCCTCCCCGATCACCAACTCGGACTCAGTGTCGACCTTGACCGCGACCATCTGCTCCTGTCGGCGGTAGAAGATCTCGTCACCCTGGGGAGACCAAAAAGGTGAGGTTCCACCGCCACTCGATACCTGTCGTCTTTGGCCTCCTTCGATCGCCGTTTTCACGTAGACCTCAAACTGGCCAGACTCATTGCTTGCAAATACGATCCATCGGCTGTCGGGGGAAAGACTTGCCGAGTTGAGCAAGTAGCGGGACTCGTGTATTAGCACAGGCTTGGCATCCGCCGCCAGGACAGTCCGCCACAACGCCCAGTCGTCCGTGCCGATACGCGAATAGACAACCTCGCCCTGCCCCGAGACGCCTTCAATAAGCTTGTCGCGATCATCCCCAACTACCAAGCTGGTCTGACCGCTGCCATCCGCGTGGATACGATAAATGTCGTACGGTGGGATGTCGAAGTTGAACAGGATTTCCGTGCCGTCCGGAGTCCAGTAGGGGTTGAATTCTGCAGATGGACCGTCGGTGAGGGGAACTAGCGACTCCCGATCAAGATCGAGAACCCAGAGGTCACGCTCGTGATCACGAACTCCGACCGCCACTCGGCGTCCGTCCGGTGAGATCTGGGGTGCCGAGAACTGCCGCTTCTCTTCGACCACCAGTTCTTCATTGCCCGAACGGTCTACCCACACCAAAGAGAGGTTCGGCGACATGACGGAGGCGCGGAGAAACACGAGAGTCCCGTTGCCAGAGATGCTCAAGTAGGCGCCACCTTGTCCTTCATTCACACTAACATCAGCGAGAATTGGCAACGCCTGACCTTCGACCTCGAGTGTGTCAGGGTCGAAGTTCACGACGAACAGGGTCTCCTGGCGCGCAAACATCAACCGACCCGCGCCGAGATAGAGACCGTGCGCGGCATTCTCGATGAGAACCTTCCGGGTCCCATCCGCTATATCGAGCACCTCGATTCGACTCTCTTCCAGCGGAGGCTTGAAATTGGTAAACAGAACCTGCTTCTCTCCCGGTAGGAACTGAGGCCAAAAATGACCGAGTTCCTTCCGCTCAGGGTCGGGAGCCGTCAGCTGCTCAGGATCGCCCCCGTCCTCAGAGACCCTCCAGAGGCCCTCGACGTAGCTGGGGGTGTAGATGATGGTGCCGTCCAGTCCCCAGGCCCCAGCTCCCCAGCTGGCCTCGACGAGATCGACGACAGTCTGAGTGTCCAGAGCGACCTTCTTGAGCTTGCCGTCAGCGACGAATCCAAGCCAATTCCCGCTGGCGGAGAAGAACGGACTCCTGGCCCCCTCGGTGCCCGGGATTGGTTCCAGTTGCAGATCATTGAAGTGTCGGAGATACAGTAGTTTCCGAGTCCCAAAATCCACCTCCACCACGATTCGAGAGCCGTCAGGTGAGACTGCCGCGACTATGCCGTCTTCACGGTTCAGAGCACCGCCCTCCGGGAGCTCGATCTCGAAATGCACCACGTCAGTGTTAGGTCCGCCGTCTAGCGTACGGAAGAGACTCGCGACCAGAACGGTACCCAAGACCACAGCCAACGCCCAAGGAATCCAGGTCAGCAGATTGGACCGTCCGAGAGATCCTGCGGTCCGCTCTGGCGCCCTCGACAGCTCCCCCGAAGCGACCATCTCGATGCGCGCATCGGCGATCGAGTGGAACCGCTGCTTCGGATCGCGGTCGAGACAGCGCCCGAGAATGTCACGAACGCGCCATGGTGCGTCGGCGGGAAGATCGTCGAAGTCTAAATTGACTCGTAGCACAGCGGCGAGAGTGTCCGAGACGGTTTCGCCCGCAAACGCCTGGCGCCCCGTCAACATCTCGAAGAGGACCGCGCCAAAGGCCCAGATGTCCGCCCGCTGATCAACCGGCTTCCCACGAGCCTGCTCGGGAGCCATGTAAGCAGCCGTGCCAATGACCATCCCCATCTGCGTCGCCGCCGTCAGCGACATCGTCGGGGACTCCGACCCACTCGTCCCACTCGCCTCTGGGGTCGCCGCCTTCGCCAGCCCAAAGTCCAACACTTTCACCGTCCCGTCCGGTCGCACCTTGACGTTGGCCGGTTTCAGGTCGCGGTGAACAATGCCCTGCTCATGGGCGGCTTCGAGCGCCTCGGCGATCTGTCTGGCGATGGTCAGGGCTTCATCAACCGGGATGGCCCCTTCGGCAATCCGGTCGGCCAGCGTCGGTCCCTCGATGAGTTCGAGGACCAAGGCCTGCGTGTCACCGGCCGCTTCCAGACCGTAAATCGCGCCGATATTCGGGTGATTCAGCGACGCCAGGACTTTCGCTTCACGTTGGAACCGAGCGAGCCGGTCGGGATCAGCGGTGAACGCCTCGGGCAGGACCTTCAGCGC